>CAYMZC010000085.1:0-11295 GCA_964394815.1 uncultured Sandaracinobacter sp.
GTGAGCGGCACGGGGCAGGGGGGCAGGGCCGTGCCGGGCTTTGCCGTGATGACATAGCGGCCCTGGTCCTCGCCAAAGGCAATGGCCGCGCGGTGGGGGCCTTCGGGAAGCGTGACGGTGGCGCCGATGCCGCCTGCCATCGCCATTTCGGCAAGGCCGACCAGCAGCCCGCCATCCGACAGGTCGTGAACGGCCGTGACGCTTCCTTCCTGGATGCGGGCGCGCACCCAGTCGCCAGCGGCGCGCTCGGCTGCAAGGTCGACGGGCGGCGGCGGGCCGTCTTCAAGGCCATGGATTTCGCGCAGCCAGATGGACTGGCCCAGATGGCCCCTTGTTTCGCCCACCAGCCAGATGTCCTCGCCTTCAGCGCGGAAGGCGACACCGGCCGACTTTTCCCAGTCCGTCAGCAGGCCCACCCCGCCGATGCCGGGCGTCGGCAGGATGCCCTGGCCCTCGGTTTCATTGTAAAGGCTGACATTGCCCGAGACGACGGGATAGTCGAGCGCCTTGCAGGCTTCCGCCATGCCTTCGATGCACTGGACGAACTGGCCCATGATTTCCGGCCGCGTCGGGGCGGCGAAGTTCATGCAGTCGGTAACGGCAAGCGGCGTCGCGCCCACCGCCGTGATGTTGCGCCAGGTTTCGGCAATAGCCTGCTTTCCGCCTTCGAACGGATCAGCGTGGCAGTAGCGCGGCGTGCAGTCGACGCTCATCGCCAGCGCCTTCTTCGTGCCATGGACACGGACGACCGCGGCATCGCCGCCGGGTCGCTGGACCGTGTCGCAGCCAACCATATGGTCATATTGTTCCCAGACCCAGCGGCGGGAAGCGAGATCGGGCGCGCCGACAAGCGTCACCAGATCGGCGAGCAGGTCGGTGCTGTCGGCCACGGGGCCGAGCGGCGCGCGCCTGGGTGTCGGCACCCAGGGGCGGTCATATTTGGGCGCATCCTCGCCGATCGGGTCGAGCGGCAGGTCGCAGACCATTTCGCCCTGCCATTCCAGCTGCAGGCGGCCGGTGTCGGTCACTTCGCCGATCACGGCGAAATCCAGTTCCCACTTGCGGAAGATCTTTTCAGCCTCGGCTTCGCGGCCGGGCTTCAGGATCATCAGCATGCGTTCCTGCGATTCCGAAAGCATCATTTCATAGGGCGTCATGCCTTCCTCGCGGGTGGGCACATTGTCCATCACCAGCTTGATGCCGACGCCGCCCTTGGATGCCATCTCAACCGAGGATGAGGTGAGGCCCGCCGCGCCCATGTCCTGGATGGCGACGATCGCGTCGGTCGCCATCAGTTCGAGGCAGGCCTCGATGAGCAGCTTTTCCATGAACGGGTCGCCGACC
Source organism: uncultured Sandaracinobacter sp. (assembly GCA_964394815.1). Lineage (GTDB taxonomy): Bacteria > Pseudomonadota > Alphaproteobacteria > Sphingomonadales > Sphingomonadaceae > Sandaracinobacteroides. Next base: position 1,345 of record CAYMZC010000085.1, read on the forward strand.
TGCACGGTCGGGCGCTTCGATTCGCTGTCCTCGTCAAACTCGGCGGAGGCCATGGTTGCGCCATGGATGCCATCCCGCCCCGTCTTGGAGCCGACATAGACGACCGGGTTCCCGATACCGGCGGCGGCCGAATAGAAGATACGGTCCGTCCGCGCGAGGCCGACTGTCATGGCGTTCACGAGGATGTTGCAATTATAGGCCGGGTGGAAGTTCACTTCGCCGCCCACGGTCGGCACGCCGACGCAATTGCCATAGCCGCCGATGCCGGCCACCACGCCGCGCAGCAGGTGGCGGGTTCTGGGGTGGTCGGCCGCGCCGAAGCGCAGGGCGTTCAGGTTCGCGACGGGGCGCGCACCCATGGTGAAGACATCGCGCATGATTCCGCCGACGCCGGTGGCGGCACCCTGATAGGGCTCGATGAAGCTGGGGTGGTTATGGCTTTCCATCTTGAAGATGGCAGCATCGCCATCGCCGATGTCGATCACGCCGGCATTCTCGCCCGGGCCCTGAATGACCCAGGGCGCCTTTGTCGGCAGCTTCGCCAGGTGCAGGCGCGAGGACTTGTAGGAGCAATGCTCGGACCACATCACCGAGAAGATGCCCAGTTCAAGCAGATTGGGCTCCCGGCCGATGGCCTTCAGGATGCGGTCATATTCTTCGGGCTGGAGGCCGTGCTCGGCAACGACCTGGGGTGTGATGGCGCTCATGCGCGGCCCTTAGCCGAGGTGGCGGCGCAAGTCATCCGTTACGAGCCATCTTCGGCCATGTGCGTGCCGTCATAGTCCGCCTCTGCGGGAATGCGGCCGAAGGCGATCTTCGTGCCGATCAGCCTGGCCCGGCCGGTCGCCACGGGGCCAAGGGTGACGGCGTGGCGGCCGAAGCGGCCATTCAGCCTGTCCATGGCTGCGGCAATGGCGCGGGTGGGCCTTTCCGGCGGATCGAACAAAGAGCCCTGCATGCCGGCGGCGGGCTTCATGTCATCGAGGCTGACCCCGATGGTGTGGATGCGATCATGCCCGATGTCCCGCGCAAGGCCCTGCCACAGGCGGGTGAGGGCCTCGAGCAGGGGGAAGCTGTCGTCCGTTGCGGCGAGGCGGGCGGTCTGGTTCCATCTGCGGCGCGATTCGAAGCGCGCATGAAGGGTGAGCAGGCTGGTGACGCACTCTGCCGCGCGCAGCCGGCTGGCCGCCTTCAGAAGCAGGCGCCGGGCCGTGAGGCGGGCCGTTTCCATGTCGCGCATCTGCGGGGCGAGCACATGGCTGTGCCCGACGGAGCGGCTTCGCCTTGGCGGTTCCGGCAGATCGAGGCCATTGAGCGCATGCCATAGCCGCGCCCCCACGACAGAACCCCAGGCTGTGGCCGCGCCGCTGGGGCCAAGCCGGATCAGATCATCCATGGTGCCGATGCCGCGAAGCGCCAGCCGCTGCTGCATCCGGGGGCCGATGCCGGGAATGTCCGACAGTGCAAGCCGGGACAGCGCGCCGGGAAGGTCGCCCGCCTGCAACAGTGTCAGGCCATCCGGCTTCTGCATGTCGGCGGCGATCTTGGCCAGAAGACGGCTGGGCGCGATGCCGACGGAGGATGTGAGGCATTCGCCGACATTCGCCCGGATTCCGTCCTTCACACGCTGTGCCAGCGCCATGGCGAAATCCGGCTGGTTCTCGTTGTCGAGCAGGCGGCAGGCGACTTCATCGATCGAGCAGACGGCGGTGACAGGAATGTGGCGCCCGACTTCGGCAATGATTCGCCGGTGGTATTCTGAGTATCGGCCATGCTCCCCGCCCACGAAGACGAGGCCGGGGCAGCGGCGTTTCGCCTCACCCACGCGCATGCCTGTCTTTATGCCGAACGCCTTGGCCTCGTAGCTGGCGGCGATGATGGTTCCACTGTCCACCCGTTCCGGCCCGACTGCCACGGGGCGGCCCCTGATGGCGGGGTTCAGTTGCTGCTCGACACTCGCGAAATAGCTGTTGAGGTCGAGATACAGCCATCGCAGGGGGGTGGGGTCGGGCATGATCAGAACATACAGTGAACGCTTGCCTCGGTCCAGCTTGCCTGCAATTGTCTATGCAGCGAAAGGGTTGCGGATGGACAAGCAGTATCTGGAAGGCCTTGTGGTCGAAGAGCCCGGTGGAGTCCGCGCCATTGGCGCCCGCGCCATCGAAGGCCAGAGGCTGCGCTATTATGATTATTGCATGGCGGCCTTCGCCGTCATCCTCATCTGCTCGAACCTGATCGGCGCGGGCAAGGTCGCAACGCTTGACCTGCCGCTCGTCGGCGCTGTCACCTTCGGCGCCGGCATCCTCTTCTTTCCGCTGTCCTATGTGCTCGGCGACGTGCTCACGGAAGTCTATGGCTATGCCCGTGCGCGGCGCGTGGTGTGGGTGGGCTTTGTTGCCGCCATCTTTGCCGCCGCCATGGCCGCCGTGATCGTGGCGATGCCGCCAGCCGAAGGGTGGGAGGGGCAGGAAGCCCTTGCCGCCGTCATGGGGCAGGCCCCGCGCATCTTCGCGGCTTCGATCCTCGCCTTCTGGGCGGGCGAGTTCACCAACGCCTTCGTCATGGCGCGCATGAAGCTGCTGACCCAGGGCCGCTACCTCTGGACCCGCACCATCGGCTCGACCGTGGCGGGGCAGGGCGTGGATACGCTGATCTTCTACCCGCTTGCCTTCTGGGGTATCTGGGAGCCGCAGCTGATCGGCGTGGTGATGCTGACCAACTATCTGCTGAAGGTGGGCTGGGAAGCGCTGCTGACGCCAGTGACCTACCAGGTGGTCAACCGCATGAAGAAGGCCGAAGGGCTGGACGTGTTCGACACGGAAACCGACTTCACGCCCTTCCGCACGAAGATCTGAAGGCCTGTACGGGGAAAGGGCCTGCTTCATTCAGGCCGAATTCCCCATTCAGGCGATCATGATCGTTCAGGCCAGAACGCCCAGAAGCCCCTCGAAAAGGCGGCGGCCGGCCGTGTTGCCATGGGCTGGTTCCACAACGCGTTCGGGGTGCGGCATCAGGCCGAGCACATTGCGGCGATCGTTCAGGATGCCGGCGATGTTGCGGGCGGAACCATTCACCTCTTCGGCATAGCGGAAGGCCACCTGGCCTTGCTGCTCCAGCCGGTCCAGCGTGTCCGGGTCGGCCTGGAAATTCCCGTCATGGTGGGCCACCGGGATCGACACATGCTCGCCGGCGCCATAGGCGCGGGTGAAGGGGCTGTCGGTTGTCACCACCTCGAGGGCGACATCACGGCACACGAAATCCAGCCCGGCGTTGCGCATCAGTGCGCCCGGAAGCAGGCCGGTTTCGGTGAGCACCTGAAAGCCGTTGCAGATGCCAAGAACGGGGGTGCCGCGCCCGGCTGCCGTCACGACTTCGCGCATCAGCGACGAACGCGCGGCGATCGCGCCGGAGCGGAGATAGTCGCCATAGGAAAAGCCGCCGGGAAGCCCGATGAGATCGAGGCCTTCGGGCAGATCGGTGTCATCATGCCAGAGCATGAGGGGTTTGCGGCCCGTCACCAGTTCGAGGGCGACGGCGAGATCCCTGTCGCAGTTCGAGCCGGGAAAGACGACGACGGCGGTCTTCACGCCAGCTCTACCTTGAAATTCTCGATCACCGTGTTGGCAAGCAGCTTGCGCGCCATTTCGGCCACCTGTTCCTCGGTGGTGCCTTCGGCGACATCCAGTTCGATCACCTTGCCCACGCGCACATCGCTGACCTCGCCAAAGCCGAGGCCTTCCAGCGCATGCTGGATGGCGCGGCCCTGCGGGTCGAGGACGCCGGGTTTGAGGGAGACGGTGACTCGGGCTTTGCGGGCGGATTTCATGGCTGGGCCTATGCATCGGGACGGGAAAAAAGGAAAGGGCGGGGCGCTCGCGCACCCCGCCCTTCCTTGTTCAGGCCCGCAAGGGATCAGGCGGCCGTCATCGCCGTGCGGCGGCGGCGGGCGGTGAAGCCCACGAGGCCGAAGCCGGCGATCAGCATCGCCCAGGTGGCCGGCTCGGGAATGCCCGGCGTCGGCGGCAGGGTTCCCTGATCGAGCAGAGCGTAGCGCACGGTGCCGCCGAACACGAGATATTCGCCGAATCCGTCGCCCCAGAACTGCACCTTGGTGAAATCGCCCGAATCGTCGAACGCCGAGACGAACACGATGGCGCCACCTTCGGTCAGGAACTGATCGCCAAAGGTCAGGGATTCACCGACAAGGATGGGCGCGCCATCATCGAAGGACATGTAGAGGCGCGACGGCTGGCAGCAGGTCGCCCAGTCACCCACTTCAAAGCCCACGGCGTTCACGGCACTGCCGAAGGTAAGGGTGATGCCCGAACCGATGGCATCGATGCCGGGGCCGCTGCCATAGGGGCTGATGTCGTAGGTCTGGCCCGTGGTGTTGCGGGTGAAGGTGGGCCAGTTCGAATAGACGCCCTGATTGTTGAGAAGGCTGCCGTCGTTGCGGGTGATCACATAGTCGCCCCGATCGACCGACGTCACGCCCGAGGGCATGTTGGCCCAGTTGTCGAGGTTGACGGTGCTGCCGGCTGCAATGACCGTCGCGTCGAAGGCGGCGGGTCCGGCATCGAGATCGTCGAAGACGGTGAGGATGGTGGCGTTCGCGGACGTTGCAGCAAAGGCAACGGCGGATGCCAGAAGAAGCTTGGATATGGTCATGGGACACCTCCTGTTTTTGACTGGCTCCTGTCACCGCATAGGGAGGTAGCAGGGGTCGAAAAAGAACGTGCAGGAATTGTGCCAAGAGGAAATTGTAAATAAATTATCTGTTTACAATAACTTGGATTTTTGAGTCATATCAGGATTGTAAATAATTCTTACAAGGTTAACGTCACTGGTCGGGAGAGGGTCATTTAAGTGGCGACAGGGTTTCAACGGCGGCCATCGCCTGCGCAAATGCCCGTGTGCCGGGCGCGATGACTTCGAAGTGGCCGGTCACCGGGGCAAGTTGCAGGTCCGCCCGGTCTCCGGCGGCACGCGCAGCCCTTGCGAAATGCAGGCCCATGGCCGGGTAGGCCACCTCGTCATAGACGCCGTGGACCAGGATAGAGGGCACGCCGCTGGGCAGCAACTGGTCTGGCGATGTGTCGGCAAAGCGATCGTCCCCTTCGCCGGGGGCCAGCATCCGCTCCACCGTGGCTGCGCCACAGCTGACGGCAATCTCGCGCGGCCAGTCCTTCAGCGAGGCGAAACCGCCGACGGTCACGACTCCGCGCGGTTTCAGCGGGTCCGCCGTCTTCAGCGGGCTGGCCTCGGGAAGGCGGTGGCGCCCGGCCGCCCAGAGTGCAAGATGCGCACCGGCCGAATGGCCGAACAGCACGACACGGCCGGGATCGAGGCCATGCGCCTCGGCATGGTCGCGCAGAAGGTCGAGCGCCTGGCCGACATCGGCATATGTGCCGGGATAGCCGCCGCCATCCTCATCGACGCGACGATAGCCGATCGACCAGACGGCATAGCCTTTTTCCAGAAAGGCAGCCGCTGCCGGGCGCATCAGCTCAGGCCCGGCAGCCACCTTCAGCCAGCAGCCGCCGTGCAGCAGCACCACGACGGGGCGCGGGCCTGCCGGCTCGCCCTGCGGCAGGAAGAGTTCGACGATCTGCGACGGGGCATCACCATAGAGCAGCACGGCATCGGGCGCGGCGGCCGGCTGCGCGCTGACAGTGCGCAGCGTGTAGAGGCGGGGCAGGTCCGGCAGCTTCGGCTGGGCGATGGCGGCGCCCGCCATGAGGCACGCAGCGAACACGGCCGGAACCCTCATTTCGTGGTGCGTGCCTTGCGGGCCTCGTCCAGGTCGAGGATTTCGCCATCCGCGCCTTCGGGCAGCAGGCCCAGGCGGCGCGCCACTTCCTGATAGGCCTCGACTTCGCCGCCAAGGTCACGGCGGAACCGGTCCTTGTCCAGCTTCTCGTTGGTCTTCATGTCCCACAGGCGGCAGCCGTCGGGGCTGATCTCGTCGGCTAGGATGACGCGGCTGTAGTCGTCTTCCCAGAGGCGTCCGAATTCCAGCTTGAAGTCGACCAGGCGGATTCCGATTCCGGCGAACAGGCCGGTGAGGAAATCATTGGTGCGGATGGCCATGTCCACGATGTCAGCCAGTTCGTCCTGGCCGGCCCAGCCGAAGCAGGCGATATGCTCTTCGGTGATCATCGGATCGCCGAGGGCATCATCCTTGTAATAATATTCCAGAATCGTGCGCGGAAGCTGGGTTCCCTCTTCGATGCCGAGGCGCTTGGTAAGCGAGCCGGCGGCGACGTTCCTCACCACCACCTCGATCGGGATGATCTCCACCTGGCGGACGAGCTGCTCGCGCATGTTCAGCCGGCGGATGAAGTGGGTGGGGATGCCGATGCTGCCGAGCAGGGTGAAGAGATGCTCGGAGATGCGGTTGTTCAGCACGCCCTTGCCGGTGATCGTGCCCTTCTTCTGGGCATTGAACGCCGTGGCATCATCCTTGAAATACTGGATCAGCGTTCCGGGCTCCGGCCCCTCATAGAGGATCTTGGCCTTGCCTTCGTAGATCTGACGGCGGCGGGACATGTCTGTGCTTCCTTGGGATCACTTGAACGGCGGGGCATAGCCTGTTCCGCACGCGGGAGCAACGCAAGGCGGCTTTCCCGCAATGGAAAAGGGCAGGCCGCGAGGCGGCCTGCCCTTTTCACCATTGTCAGCCCATTGTCACACGCGAACCAGCATCTTGCCCATGTTGGAGCCGGAGAAGAGACCGATGAAGGCTTCGGGGGCCTTTTCCAGGCCATCGACGATGGTTTCTTCCCACTTGATGCGCCCTTCGGCGATCCAGCCGGACATGTCGGCGATGAACTGCGGCCGCATGTGGGCATAGTTGGTAACGATGAAGCCCTGCATCCTGATCGACTTGCCCACGATCATGATGATGTTCTTCGGGCCGGGCTCGGCTTCGGTTGCGTTGTAGCCCGAGATCATGCCGCATTCGACAAGGCGGGCGAAGGGGCGGGCAAGTTCGATCGCCACTTCCAGATGTTCCCCGCCTACATTGTCGAAATAGACGTCGATTCCCTTGGGGGCCGCCTTGTGCACCGCTTCCAGCAGGTTGCCGCAGCTGCGGTAGTTGATGACATGGTCGATTCCGAGGCTCTTCAGCCACTCGCACTTGGCATCGGTGCCGGCGGAGGCGACGACCGTGCAGCCCTTGATCTTTGCGATCTGCGCCACGATCGAGCCGACCGCGCCAGCCGCGCCCGAGACGAAAACGGTCTCGCCGGGTTTCGGTTCCCCGATGGCAAGCAGGCCGGCATAGGCGGTGAGCCCCGGCATGCCGATGACGCCGAGCCAGGCCTGCGTCGGAACGCCAGCCATCTGCGGCAGCTTCTCGAGTGTGTTTGCCGGCGCCACGAAAGCTTCACGCCAGCCCATCATCGACATCACATGATCGCCCGGCTTCAGTGACGGGTCGGCGGATTGCACCACCTCGCCGATGGCGCCACCTTCGAGCGGTGCGCCAACGGCAAACGGCGGCACATAGCTCGGCCGGTCATACATGCGGCCACGCATGTAGGGATCGACCGACATGAACAGGTTGCGCACCAGCACTTCGCCCTGGCCCGGTTCCGGCAGGGTGGTGATGGCCATTTCGAAATGCTCCGGCGCCGGCAGGCCGACAGGGCGGCTCTTCAGGCGGATCTCCCGTGATTGGGTCATGCTCTTCTCCCTCATTTGTTGTGGACCCTGTCTAGCCGCTGCCGGTCAATGCTGCTGCCCCTTTCTCTTGCCGGGTGCGATTTTCCCGGCAAGGTCGATGGCAAGGGCGATGATGATGCCGATCACGACCGCCAGCAGGCCCGAAAGCGCTGCCTGCGTGATCCATGCAATGGCGTCGCCGGCCATCGGGGCCGCCATGCCGGCGGCATGGGCAAGGGCGTGGATGGCGTGGGGGATGGCGGTGAGAATGCCCAGTTCCTCAAGGCCATGGACGATGATTCCGCCGCCGACCCAGGCCATGGCTGCGGTGCCTATGCCGCTCAATGCCGAAAGCAGCTTCGGCATGCCTGTCACCAGCCCGCGGCCGATGGCCTGGGTGCCGCTGCCGGGCCGCGCGGCGAGGTTGAGGCCGACATCATCCATCTTTACGATGAGGGCGACGGCGCCATAGACGACAACCGTCACCGCCAGCGAAACGCCGGCCAGCGCCGCCGCCTTGGTGCCCAGCGCGACATTGCCCAGTTCGCCGAGCGAAATGGCGAGGATTTCCGCCGACAGGATGAGATCGGTGCGGATGGCGCCCGATACCATTTTCGATTCCACATCGCCCTTTTCCAGGCTGACGGGCACGTCTGGATCATGGGCGGCATGATGCAGCCCCAGTTTTTCGAGGATCTTTTCCGCCGCCTCGAAACTGAGGAAGGCGCCGCCTGCCATGAGCAGCGGCGTCAGCGCCTGCGGCAGGAAGGCGGCGAGCGCGATGAAGACAGGAAGCAGGATGAGAAGCTTGTTGCGGAGCGAACCGCGCGCGATCTTCCAGATGATCGGCAGTTCACGGTCTGGCGTGAAGCCCGTGACATAGGAGGGCGTGACCGCCGCATCGTCGATCACGACCCCGGCTGTCTTGGCCCCGGCCTTGGCGGTTGCCGCCGCCACGTCATCAAGGGACGCGGCAGCCACCTTTGCAATGGCGGCCACATCATCCAGCAGCGCGATCAGGCCGGTTGCCATGCTCTTCTCCTCAGTCCGCCATTCTGTCAGTCCGCCATCCTGAAAGCGGCGATGGCCTCGTTCGCGAGCGAATCGGCGCGTTCATTCATCGGGTCGCCACTGTGGCCGCGAACCCATTCCCAGTGAATGACATGCGGGCGGGCCGCCTGGTCAAGCGCCATCCACAGATCAGCGTTCTTCACCGGCTGCTTGCTGGCGTTTCGCCAGCCGTTCCGTTTCCAGCCATGGAGCCAGCGGGTCATGCCATCCAGCAGGTAGCGGCTGTCGGTGCTGAGTCTGATGGTGGAGGGGCGTTTCAGCGCTTCCAGTGCACGCAGGGCCGCCATCATTTCCATGCGGTTGTTCGTCGTGTGCGCCTCTGCCCCCTGCAGCACCTTTTCCACGCCGTTCCACTGCAGGATGGCGGCCCAGCCACCGGGGCCGGGATTGCCCTTGCAGGCCCCGTCGGTGGTGATGCGGATCTCAGGCTGTTCGGGCGGCATAATGGGCTAGCCGGCGTGCGAAGGGCAGAGGGTTCTTGCGCGAGACGAGGGCGCCGCTTTCAGGGGCATACCAGTCCTGCGCGCGGGAAAGGAGGAAGCGCAGGCTCGCGCCCTGGCCGAGGACCGGGAAGGCCGCGCGCTCGGCATCCGTCAGCGGGCGGACGGATTCATAGCCGGCAAAGAGTGCCTCCTCATGCCCGGGGATGGGCGCGGAGCCATCCGCCGGAAAGGCCCAGGCGGCATGCAGCACGGCCAGATCATAGGCCAGAAGGTCTGTGCAGGCGAAATAGAAGTCGATGAGGCCGGTAACCTCATTGCCGCGCATCAGCACATTGTCAGGGAAAAGGTCGGCATGGATGATGCCCGCGGGCAGGTCGGCAGGCCATGAAGCGCCGATGTCGGCAAGCCGCGCGCTGACAAGGCCGCCAAGGCCCGGTTCGATGGCATCCAGTCGCTCGATGCCGATTTCGGCCGCCGTTTCCTGCCACCATGCCAGGCCGAGGCCGTTCGGCCGCTTCTGGCGGAAGGATGCACCCGCCACATGCAGGCGGGCGAGTGCCGCGCCGGCAGCCTTCGCCTGGGCGGCTGTGGGCTGGCTGACGGATACGCCGGGCAGGAACTGGATGAGGCAGGCGGCGCGGCCTTCCAGGGTCTGGAGGGCTTGTCCCTGCCGGTCGCGGATGGGGCGCGGCACCGGCAGCCCGGCATCGGCCAGATGCTCCATCAGGTCGATGAAGAAGGGCAGGTCGCCGAGGTCGATCCGCCGTTC
>CAYMZC010000086.1:0-11135 GCA_964394815.1 uncultured Sandaracinobacter sp.
TGGTCAGAAGCAGGCGCACCAGCAGGTTTTCTACCGGCGGATGCAGGAAGCGCGCCGGCCAGTCGAGGCAGCCTTTCTGGGCCGCGTCGATCAGCATGTCGGTCGCGGCCCTGCGGGCTTCATCGTCCTCGGGAACGGCCCAGACCATCGGCGCATCCCGGCGGCGGGCGGGTGCGTAGGTGGACAGGGATTCGACATCGAAATGCCCCGCCCCGCCCTCGAACGCCGCGCGCACGAGCGTTCCGGTCAGTTCCCAGTCCCCCAGTGTCCGGGCGGTCTCACACACGAGGGCGGCCGGCATCCGCGCCAGCCCGGCCCAGTGGCGCTGGCTGTCCAGCCGCTCCGCCCCGGCCGGCGGCTGACCGGCAAAGGCGAGCAGCAGGGGCGCATGGGTAGGCGCATCCGGGGGCGCATCCACCATGGCCTCGACAAGGCGCGCGTCGATCAGAAGGCCCGGCGCAAAAAGCAGGATGGCGCTTTCTTCCCCCGCCGCCGCGTCCGCGGCAAGGCGTGCGGCCAGTTCGCCGGCATCGTGCAGGCGCCAGCATCGCGGCTCTGCGGCAAGGCGCGCGGCCAGATCGGCCGGCAGGGCCGGCGCCACCAGCGCCACGGCATCCACGCCCGCCTTCAACGCCATCCGCACCTGGCGTTCCAGCAGGGTGATTCCGCCGACGATTCCAAGCCCCGGGGACAGCTGCCCCGGTTCGCTTTCGCCAGCCGCAAGCAGCGCGATCAGTTTCATGTGCAGGGTCTTAGCCTTGGCTGAAGGGGCTTGCCAGCCCGCACAAGTCAAAGCAGGGTGGCGGTCTGCCATGGATAGTGCCCGCCCCGTCGAGATCGAGCCGCTTTCGAATCGCCATTTCGTTCATCCGGCAGCCGCGGCGCTCCTTCCGCCCGCCATCCGCCTGGGCCTTCACCCCAACACCGTCTCGGTCGCAGGACTTCTCCTCGGCCTGCTGGCCGGACTTGCCTATACCCGGTGGGAGGATCCGCGCTTCGCCACGCTCGGTTTCCTGCTGATGATCGGCTGGCACATCCTCGACGGGCTGGATGGCAAGCTCGCCCGCGCCACCGGCAAGACCAGCCCCTTCGGCCGCTTTCTCGACGGAATCGCCGATTACGCCTGTTTCGTTTCCGTCTATTGCGCCCTCGCCTTCAGCCAGCCCCAACCCTGGGCGGCTTTCGCGCTGGCGGTCGTGGCCGGGGTCGCCCACGCCCTTCAATCCCAGTTCTACGAGGGTGAGCGCGCCACCTACATCCGCCGAATCCGGGGCATCTTCCACGCCGAGGCCCGCACGACGGCAGGCGGCGGGCCTGAAAAGCTCTACAACCGCCTCGAAGCCCTTCTCGCCAACCGCACGCGCCCGTTCGACCGGGCGCTCGCCACAGCGACAGAGGAAGAGCGGGCAGCCATGCTCGCCGGCTGGCAACCGCAGGCCGCGCGCACGTTGCGGCGCATGGCGCTGATCAGCGCCAATGGCCGCACGCTCGCCATCTGGGTGGCAGCGATGCTTGGCTATCCCGTGGCTTACTGGATTTGGGAAATAGTGTGTCTTAGCCTTCTGGCCCTTGCCGGCGCACGCGCACTCAGGCAGGCGGAAAGACGTTAACGACCGGCCCCGCGCGGCCAGAGGTCGGGAAAGTCGAGGAGGCCATGCGCGAAGTCACGTCCATACGTCCGTCCTTCCTGGTGGTCAGCTTCCTGTCGATCATATGGCTGGGGCTTGCTGCCTGGGCCATGCGCTCGGAAGGCGTCCGCCCGGAATCCCTGTTCGTTGCCCTTCAGACCCTCGGGCTGCTGCTGGCCCCGGTGGCAGCGCTGTTCGCGCTCGCCTCGGCCCTGGGCAACCGCGAATCCCTGCCGGTCCTGCGCGCTTCCGACCCGGTGGAGGAATCCGAGGCGCAGCTGACAGGAATCGTCACCCGCATCGATTCGCTGCGCACGGCGCTCGCCGGCGAACTTCAGGGCCTGACCGAAGCCGCCGCCACGCTTGAGCGCCATTCGCGCAGCGCCGAAGGCGTGGTGCGCCAGATCACCGAAGCCACCAATGCCGCAACCGAGGCCACCCGCGCACTCGAAACAGTGTTGCCAGAGGCCGCCCGCAGCGCCGAAACGCTGCGCAGCGCAATGGAAAAGGCCGGCAGCGAAACCAAGGCGCGGGCGGATGAAGCCGAAACGGCTGCCGCCACCCTGTCCGCCCGGCTCGAGGCGCTGACAATTAAAGGATCGAACGCCGCTAACAGCCTTTCGCAGGCGCTGGAAACGCTGGAGGCGCGCGCGCTTGCCGGCCGGACCCAGAGCGAAGCCGGCATGCGCGCCATCCGCGCCGAAGCCGACACCCTCTACGACTATCTCGAGAACACGCTGACAGCCAAGCGCGACATGCTGCACCGTCAGGGTGAAAGCATGGCCGCCCAACTGAACGAGGGCTATGCCCGGCTGGAAGCACTCGCCAATAGCTCGACTGCGGAACTGGTCCGCAGGCTCGCGGCGCTCGTCGAACAGGCAGATGCGATCGAGGCCCGGCTCAACGCCCATGCCGCGACCACCGATACGCTGGCGACCACCGGCGAACGCGCCTTCCAGTTGCTGGATGCGCGCCTGCAGCACAGCAGCGAGACTGCGCGCGGCACCCTCGACCGGCTTTCGGCGCGTGTGCAGGAAGTGAGCGGCGAACTGGCAGCCCTCACCCAGCCCCTGAAGCAGACCCAGACCGCAACGCAGGACCTCGACACGTCGGTCAACCGGCTGCGCGAAACGACGATGCAGACGGTCGACGTGCTCGGAGAAACGCTCCCGGCCCGCACTGTGGAGGCTGGCAAGGCTGCGGAAACCCTTTCCGGTGACCTGCGCGCCCTGTGTGCCGCCATCGATGACGCGCATGCGAAAGCCGCCTCCCTTGCCGAGCCGATTTCCAGCAGTCAGGCGGCGCTGGAAGCCGCCAGCGCCGGCTATGCCGCCCAGCGCGCCGCAATTGAGGCCGCGGGCCAGGCGCTCGTGGTGGAACTCGAACAGGCCCGCCAGCTGATCGGCGAAGTGGAAGAACAGACGCGGGACACCTCGCTTGCCGCCGCAACCCGGCTTGTCGATGCCATGGGCCGCGTGCGGGAAGTGGCGAGCCAGGCAACGGGCACCATGCGCGACATGCTCGACGGCGTTCTGGCCGAAGCTCGCGAAAGCCTTGAAAAGGCGGCGGACGAAGCGATGCGCCGGAGCTTTGCCGAACCCATCGCCCTGAAGGCGCGCGAAGCCGAAGCGGCCGCCTCGGCCGCAGCCGAGCGAACCGCCGGCAGCATGGCGACACTCGCCAACGCCCTGAAGCAGGTGGAGCAGCGCGGCCAGGAACGGCTGAGCAGCCTGGAGGCGGCGCGGCAGGAAGAGCTGCTCGCAGCGGCCACCCTGCTGACGGACAGGCTGGCGCAGGCCTCGGTCTCGATCGCCACCGCGCTCGACAAGCCGATGGACGATCAGGACTGGGTGCGCTGGCGCAAGGGCGAGCGCAGCTTCTTCAACAAGAAGGCCCTGAGCCTTCTGGCCCGAAACGAGGCAAGGGAATTGCGGGCGCTGGTGGCAAGCGATGGTGATTTCGCCCGCGCAGCCCGTGACTACAGTGCCAGCTTCGATGCTCTCGTCCGCCGGTTCGAAGACCCGGCACCGGCGCTCGCCGCTGCCCTTCAGGACAGCCAGCAGGGCCGTCTTGCAGCAGCCCTCAGCGAGGTTCTGGCGGGCTGAGCCCTATTGCCGGAACGCTGTCTGGGGTTCCACGGCAGGCGGTTCGATGGCGGACATGTCGACACCGGGCAGGATCCTTTCGAGATCCGCCCGGGTCACCCACCCCATCTCCCAGTTCAGCATGAAAAGACCGAAGAACAGGGCCGATACCAGCGTCGTCCACAACAGCTTCCTTGGCATGGACAGCGCGTGCGGCGCGCTCTGCGCCTGCCCCGGGACTTCCTCCTCGCCCAGTTCGGAGGTGGTGCGAACGCCATAGGGCAGCACGAGGAAGAGGGTGAAGACCCAGAACAGGAAGTAGATGGCGAGCATGGAAATCCAGCTCACGCCCTGCCCTCCATGGTGATGAGCTGCACTTCGGTCGGTGGTTTCTTGCCTGTCCACTGCCGGGCCACGCGCCGAACGGAAACCTTCACCTCGTCCTCGAGGCGCCGCCTGTCGGCGAGGCCATATTTGGCAAAGGCCTTGGCGGCGGCATCCGACGCTTCAGCGAGGAAGGCTTCCTCATCCTCTTCCACCGGAATGCCGCTGGCCAGCACGCGCGGCGGGGCGGCAATGCGCCCGCGCCCATCGAAGACAAGAGTGACGACCATGAGGCCAGAATAACCCATCTTGCGCCGGGCGCGAAGCGTCGGCCCGTCGGCCGGCAGGATCACGTCTCCATCGAGCACGAGCCGCCCGGCCGGCACATGGCCAAGCACCTGCGGCTTTCCAGGCGCAAGGCGGATGACGCTGCCGTTCACGGGCACGATGGCCTCGGGCACACCCCACTCGCGGGCAAGGCGGGCATGCTCTTCCATGTGCCGGCGCTCCCCATGGACGGGAACGCTGATGCGCGGGCGGATCCAGCGGTACATGGCCTCCAGCTCCGGCTTGCCGGGGTGGCCAGACACATGGACATGCGCCTGCCTGTCGCCAACGATCTCGACGCCAGCGGCCGCCAGGGCATTCTGCACCCGGCCGATCGCCATCTCGTTGCCCGGGATCTGCTTGGAGGAATAGATGACGAGGTCGCCACGTTGCAGCTTCACATGCGGGTGAACGCCATCCGCGATTCGGGCCAGCGCCGCCTGCGGCTCACCCTGCGTGCCGGTCACCACGATCAGAAGCGATTCCGGCCGCGCATTGGCTGCCTGCTCCAGGCTCATCGTGTCCGGGAAGTCCCGCAGATAGCCATTGGCCCTGGCAACCGCGATGATGCGGTCGAGCGAGCGCCCGGCCACCACGAGCCGCCGTCCCGTGGCCTTGGCGACTTCGCCCAGCGTATGAAGGCGCGCCGCATTGGACGCGAAGGTCGTGACCAGCACGCGCCCGCGCTTGCGCGCCTTCACCAGCTGCATCAGCCCGTCGAAGACCTGGCTTTCCGAGCCTGAAGGCAAGGCGTTGAAGACATTGGTGGAATCTCCGATCAGGGCAAGTGTTCCACGACCGTCATTGTCCCCAATCGCCGTCAGTTCCCCGGCACTGGCCGGATCCCCCAGCAGCGGGCGATCGTCGAGCTTCCAGTCGCCGGTATGGAACAGGCGGCCGTGCGGCGTATCGATCACGAGGGCATTGCCTTCGGGGATGGAGTGGGCGAGCGCCACCCAGCGGGCGCGGAAATCGCCAAGCACGACCTCGCCACCCATGGGCACGACATTCAGCTTCACCTTCCCGGCGATGCCCTCGTCTTCCAGCTTGCGGCGGATGAGGCCCGCCGTGAAGGGCGTTGCGTAAAGCGGCACCCCCAGGTCCATGGCGAGATAGGGAATGGCCCCGATATGGTCCTCATGGCCATGGGTCAGCAGGATGCCCAGCAGATCCTCGCGCCTGTCCTCGATGAACTGGAGATCGGGAAGGACCAGTTCGATGCCCGGCAGGGATGGGTCTGCAAAGGTCATGCCCAGATCGCACATGATCCACTTGCCGCGGCACCCATAAAGATTCACGTTCATTCCGATCTCGCCGGAGCCGCCCAGCGGCAGGAAGATCAGTTCGTCACCTGGCGTCAATTATCAAAGCCTTTTCATGTTCAGGGCATGAATACGCATCAGCCCCTTGATCATCAGATCCGGATCCACATGATCGATTGCATCGGTATGGCGGCTGAACAACGCCGCCAGTCCCCCCGTGGCGATTACAATAGTGGGGCCGGTTATTTCATCCTTCATCCGATGAACCAGCCCTTCGATCAAGCCCACATAGCCCCAGAACACGCCGGACTGCATGGCGTGGACGGTTCCCTTGCCGATCACGCCCAGCCCTTCAGCGGGCGGCTCAACAGCGATACGCGGCAAGCGTGCGGCGGCGCGATAGAGGGCATCCATCGACAGGTTGATACCCGGCGCAATCACGCCGCCCTCATAGGCGCCGTCGCATGACACGACATCGAAGGTGGTTGCGGTTCCGAAATCGATGATGATGAGGGCGCCCGGCCATATGGAATGGGCGGCAACGGCATTCACGATGCGGTCGGCGCCGACTTCCCCGGGGTTGGGCAGGTTCACGGCCATACCGTAATCGATTCCCGGAGCGCCGACGATCATCGGGTCGAGTCCGACATATTTCCGCGCCAGACCGCGCAGGTTGAACAGGGTCTGCGGCACGACGCTGGCGATCACCACCTGGTCGATTGCGTCGCGCTCCACCCCTTCCATCTGCATCAGCTGGTGCAGCCACACGGCATATTCATCGGCCGTGCGCTTGGCATCGGTGGCGATGCGCCAGCGGAAACGGATCTCGTCACCATTCACGATGGCGAAGACAATGTTCGTATTGCCCACATCAATGGCAAGAAGCATCAGCCGGTCGCTCCTTCCTGGCCGGCGGGCGGCTGGCTCAGCCACACATCCCCGGCATGAATCCTGTGAACGAAGCCCCCTTCCGCTTCGAGGAGCAGCGCGCCATCCTCCGCGACATCGCGAAACCTGCCCTGAATGGCCTGCGCGCCATTCCCGACCCAGAGCGGCGTGCCGGGTGGATGCGCTCTGGCAAGCCAGTCAGCGCGGATAGGGGCGAAACCGCCAAGACGCCAGGCCGCACGCCGCGCGGCAAAGGCGTCTGCCAGCTCCCTTGCCGCAACGCTGGCCGCCAGTTCGACACCCGCATCGGCAAGGCAGGCCGTGGCCCTGTCTGGAAGCGAAGGCGCAGCGGCCAGATTCACGCCCACACCCAGAAGCAATATCCCCGCTTCGCGTTCCAGCAGGATGCCCGATAGCTTCGCGCCGTCCAGAAGCAGGTCGTTCGGCCATTTGAGCTGCAGCCTGTCAGCACTCACATGGCGCGATACCATGTCATGAAGCGCGAGCGCGGCGACAAAAGCCAGTTCGGCGACCCGTTCTTCACCGGCCAAAGGGCGGATCAGGCAGGTGGCCGCGAGATTGCCTTCCGGCATCTGCCAGGCCCTGCCCATCCGGCCTCGGCCCGCTGTCTGCCGCCGGGCCGTCACCCACTGGCCATCGACAAGATCGGCGGCATGGGAACGCACCCAGTCGTTGGTGGAGCCGACCTCGTCGAGTTCGAGAAGCGGCGGCGCGTTTTCGCGTGACAAGGCCCTAGAACAAGCTTGCGGCAGCCCGCCGCGTCGCCTCGCCAAGTGGGCCGAGAAGGAGATAGCCGAGCGGCGAGCAGAAAAGCGCAGCAGCCGCCAGCATGCCATTGTTGACGACAGCCGCCCCCTGCCCCGCGCCATCCACAACAACCACATCTGCCGGCGGATCGAAGAACAGGATCTTGACGACGCGCAGATAATAATAGGCCGCGATCACGCTGGACAGCACGCCGAGCACTGCCAGAAGCCAGAGATTGGCTGCAACAGCCGCCTCGAAGACGGCCAGTTTCGCCATGAAGCCGAAGAGCGGCGGAAGGCCGGCGAGCGACAGCATGAAAATGGCAAGAGCGGTCGCGAGCCAGGGCCGGCTGCGCGCAAGCCCGCCGATATCGGAAAGCGTTTCAACCGGCCGGCCTTCGGAATCGGAAAGGGCGAGCACGCAAAGGAAGGCGCCCAGCGTCATCACCATGTAGATGGCCAGATAGAGCAGGACAGCGGATGCGCCGGCGGCTGTTGCCGCTGCAAGCCCGATCAGCATGAAGCCGATGTTGTTTATGGAGGAATAGGCAAGCAGGCGCTTGATGTTGCCCTGCCCGATCGCGCCGACTGCGCCGACCAGCATGGAGGCGAGGCTCATGAAGATGATGATCTGCCGCCAGTCAGCCACCATGCCCGAGAAGGCGTCGAGCGCCACCCGCAGCAGAAGGCCCATGGCGGCGACCTTCGGCGCCGTTGCGAAGAAGGCCGCCACGGGGGTCGGCGCACCTTCATAGACATCGGGCGTCCACATGTGGAACGGCACGGCGGAAACCTTGAAGGCAAGGCCGGCCAGCACGAAGACCAGCCCGAAAAGCGCACCCATGTTCCGCTCTTCCCCGGCAGCAAGGCCGGCGGCGATGGCAGCGAAATCGGTCGATCCGACAAAGCCGTAAACAAGCGAGATGCCGTAGAGCAGAAGGCCGGAGCTCAGCGAGCCGAGGACGAAATATTTGAGGCCGGCTTCGGCCGAACGCTCCTCGTCGCGGTGGAAGGCTGCAAGCACATAGGCCGCCAGGCTCATGAGTTCGAGGCCGACATAAAGGGTAAGGAGGTTGTTCGCCGAAACCATCACGAACATGCCAAGCACGCTGAGCACGATCAGCACCGGATATTCGAACCTGGCCGCGCCCGAGCGCGCGAGATGCGCAGGCGCCAGCAGCACGGAGGCAGCAGCCCCTGCCAGAATCAGGATCTTCAGGAAGGCCGACAGGCCATCGGCGACATAGAGGTCATTCCAGGCAAGCGCGCGCACGGAACTGTCATCGACAATGTTCAGGGCAGCAAGGCCGAACAGAATGACAGCGCCCCACGACAGGCCACCCAGCGCCCCATCGCCGCGAAAGACGCCCAGAAGCAGAAGCACCATGGCGCCTGCTGCCAGCACCACTTCTGGGGCTCCGATGGCAAGCGATTGCATCAGCGTCACGCGCGGTCTCCGGAAAGGCTGGTTACTGGGCTGGCTTCAGGCGTCGCCGATACGGACGCGCTGGCCATGGCAGGCAGGCTGAACGGGGTCTGCGGCGGCCCTGCCCGCTCGAGCCGGGCGATCAGGCTCTCGACAGGGGCGCCGAGGGGGGCAAGGAAAGGCTTCGGATAGACGCCCATCCACAGCACAACGGCAGCCAGTGGCAGCATGATGGCCCATTCACGCGGCGTGATGTCGGGCATGGCGGCCGCATCGGCGTTCTTCTGGGCGCCGAACATCACCCGGGCATATAGCCAGAGCATGTAGCCTGCGCCCAGGATGATCCCCGTGGTCATCACGAAGACAACCCAGGTGTGCGCCTTGAAGATGCCGGCGAGCACGAGGAATTCACCAACGAAACCCGAAGTGCCGGGAAGCGCGACCGAGGCCATGGTGAACAGCAGGAAGAAGACTGCATAGCGCGGCATGTTGGTCGTCACGCCGCCGTAACGGTCGATCTCGCGCGTGTGCAGGCGATCATAGATGACGCCGACACAGAAGAAGAGCGCAGCCGAGACGACACCGTGGGACAGCATCACCACCATCGCGCCCTCGATGCCCTGCTGGTTGAAAGCGAAGAGCCCGCCCGTCACGAATGCCATGTGCGCGACGGAAGAATAGGCGATGAGCTTCTTCATGTCCGCCTGGATGAGGGCGACGAGTGAGGTATAGACCAGCGCCACCATCGACAGGCCGAAGACGAGCCACATCAGTTGCACCGAAGCTTCCGGGAACATCGGCATGGAAAAGCGGATGAAACCATAGCCACCCATCTTCAGGAGCACGCCAGCCAGGATCATCGAGCCGGCAGTCGGCGCCTCGACGTGGGCATCCGGCAGCCAGGTGTGCACCGGCCACATCGGCATCTTCACCGCAAAGCTTGCGAAGAAGGCGAGCCACAGCCACGTCTGCGCACCGACCGGGAAGTCATGCGCCATGAGCGCCGGAATGTCAGTGGTGCCGGCCTCGGCCGCCATCCACAGCATGGCCAGCAGCATCAGCACGGAGCCAAGCAGCGTATAGAGGAAGAATTTGTAGCTGGCGTAGATGCGCCGCTTGCCGCCCCAGATGCCGATGATGAGATACATCGGGATGAGGCCAGCTTCGAAGAAGATGTAGAAGAGGAACAGGTCGAGCGAGGCGAAGACGCCGACCATCAGCGCTTCCATCACCAGGAATGCGGCAATATATTCCGGCACGCGGGTCTTCACGCTGTCCCATCCGGCCAGGATGCACAGCGGCATCAGGAAGACGGAGAGAAGGATCAGGACGAGGCTGATGCCGTCGATCCCGAGATGCCAGGCGAACCGCCCGCCGAAAATCTCGGCCCGCTCCACATACTGGAAGGCGGCCGTCGCAGTGTCGAACCCGCTCCACAGCCACAGGCCGAGGCCAAACAGGACAAGCGTCGTGCCGAGGCCGATGGACCGCGCAAGCCGCGCACGCTGGCCTTCATCGCCAGGCAGGAAAAGCACGACCAGCGCAAGCGCCAGCGGCAGGAGGATCATTGCCGAAAGCATCAGCGCACCATGAACCAGGTTGCAAAGGCGGTGACACCGACGAGCATCACCAGCGCATAGGAATAGACGAGTCCGCTCTGGAACCTGCGGGAGACGACAGTGCCGGCGAGCACGGCCGCCGCAAGACCATCAGGCCCGAAACGGTCGATCGTGCCCTGATCGCCCCGCTTCCAGAAGAAGCGGCCGAGCCACAGGGCAGGCTTCACGAATATGGCGTTGTAGAGTTCATCGAAATACCATTTCCGCGACAGGAAGCGGTGCAGCAGATGGAACTGCGCCTTGAAGCCTTCGGATGCGCCCGGCTTCAGCACATATTGGCGCAGCGCGATCAGGAAGCCGATCGCCATGACGATGAACGGCGCCCAGTGCACCAGACCGGGCACATGATGCAGCGCATCATAGAAGGCGCCATCATGCACGAGCGTGCCGGACCAGAAAGCGGTATCGCCCCCGACGAACAGCCCGTTGAAGGTCGCACCGGCAAACAGCGCGCCGGCGCTCAGCACGATGAGCGGGACCAGCATGACCAGCGGGCTTTCATGCGGATGATAGCCGGCCGTGCCGTCTGCCTGGTGACCATGATGGGCGTCACCATGATGGGCATCTGCGGCATGTGCGGTGCCGTCATGGGCGTGATCGTCATGAACAGCGTGCTGCACATGCTCCGACCCGGCCCAGCGCGGCGTGCCGAAGAAGGTCTTGAAGATCAGGCGCCAGCTGTAGAAGCTGGTCAGAGTCGCCGCGAACAGGCCCGCCCAGAAGGCAACCCTCGCCGGCTCGGTGCCCCGCTCCCAGGCGGCGAACATGATCGCATCCTTGGAGAAATAGCCGGAGGTATAGTTGAGCCCG
>CAYMZC010000087.1:0-3372 GCA_964394815.1 uncultured Sandaracinobacter sp.
ATCATTGCGGCCACACAGTGCCCATACCCAAAGCCTGCCCCGCCTGCGGCGCGGAGGACAGCCTCGCCCCCTGCGGGCCGGGGGTGGAGCGGGTGGCCGAGGAAGCGGCGGCCACCTGGCCGGAGGCAAAGATCATCGTTGCCACGTCGGACACGATCCGCACCCAGGCGGACATGGCCGAACTTGTCACCGCCGTGGCCGAAGGCAGGGTGGACATGCTGATCGGCACCCAGATGCTGGCCAAGGGGCATGATTTCCCCAACCTGACCCTCGTGGGCGTCATCGATGCCGATCTGGGGCTGGAAGGCGGTGACCCGCGCGCGGCCGAACGCTGCTTCCAGCAGATCCGGCAGGTGGCCGGGCGTGCCGGGCGCGGCGCCAGACCGGGGGAAGTCTGGTTGCAGACCCACCAGCCGGGCGCGCGGGTGATGCAGGCGCTGGCGAAGGGGGATGCGGAGGGCTTTCACGCCGCCGAACGGGAGATGCGGCAGGCGGCCGGCATGCCACCCTTCGGCAGGCTCGCCGCCATCATCCTGTCATCGACCGATGCGGCGGCGGCGGCCGATGCGGCGAAGCGGCTGGCGATGGCGGCGCCCGAAGCCAGCGGTATCGAGATATGGGGGCCGGCGCCGGCGCCGATCGCCATGCTGCGCGGGCGGCATCGGCAGCGGCTGCTGGTCCATGCCACGCGAACCGCCCGGCTGCAGGCCTATGTGCGCCAGTGGCTCGATGCCGTGGCGATCCCGTCTTCGGTCAGGATCACGATCGATGTGGATCCGCAGAGCTTCCTGTGAGCGGCCAGCTGGCGACCGGCGCATAATGCGAGCCGCCACGGCCCATGCGGCTTTCGACCAGATGAACATCCCGCGCTTCCCAGCCGAGCCGGGGCAACACGGCATGGGACAGGAAAGGGGCAAGCGCCATGCGCGGCGCGCCAGCAGCCCCGAAGCGGGCCAGCGTGATGTGCGGCACGAAACGACGGCCCTCGACATCAAGCCCGGCGCGGCGGCAGGCCTGCCTTATGCCGGCCGCCAGCGCCGACAGCGGCCGCGCCGGTTCCACCCCTGCCCACAATATGGCTGTGTGGCCCGGCCGCCCGCCTTCGAAGGTGCCGAATTCGCCAAGCCGCAGATCAAGCGGCGGGGACACGACCGTCTCCAGCGCCTCGGCGGCGGCTTCCGCGCCGTGGCGGTCAAGCTCTCCCAGAAAGGCGAGCGTGATGTGGAGCTGGTTGTCATTCTGCCAGCGGGCGCCCTCGATGCCGCCCATCAGCCCCAGAAGCGCCGCCCGCACTTCGGGCGGCGGCCGCAACGCCACGAACAGGCGGTGATGGCTCACCGTCCGGATGTCGCCTGCCTGTCCAGCGCGCGGCGCACGGTGGGCAGCATGTTCGCCACCATCACGCCGACCCCCTGCCGGTTGGGGTGCATGCCATCGGCCAGCAGAAGTCCGGGCTGCGCCGCAACGCCAGCCATGAAAAAGGGGTAAAGGGCCGCCCCGTGCTTCTTTGCCAAGGCTGGATACATTGCATTGAATTCCCTGCCATAATCAGGCCCCATATTGGGGGAAGCATACATGCCCGCCAGGATCACGGGAATGCCGCGCCTGCCGAATTCGGCGAGCATGGAATCGAGGTTGGCGCGGGCCGTCGCCACAGGCTGGCCGCGCAGCATGTCGTTGGCGCCCAGCGCCACAATGGCGAGATCGGGCTTTTCCTTCATGCTGTTCAGAAGCCAGGGCAGGCGCGCCTTGCCCTGTGTCGTGGTGTCACCGGATACGCCGGCGTTGCGCACCCGCACGGCGCGGCCATCCTTCCTGAGCGCCGCCTCGAGCTGGGCCGGGAAGCTTTCGCCCGGTTTCAGCTGATAGCCGGCGGTCAGGCTGTCCCCGAAGGCGAGGATCAGCCTCTCCTTCGTTTCCGCCATTTTCGCATGCGCCGGTGCGGCAAGCAGAAGCGGCACGACGAGGAAGAGGTGGAAAAGCCGGAAAAGCAGGCCATATGGTCGGCTTCGCGCGTTCAAGGGAGTCTCCATGCCGTTTGACAGAAGCGCCGATATGGTGATCGATGCCCGCAATGTAACCCTTTCGCTTGGGCGTGGCGATGCCAGGGTGGAGATATTGAAGGGCATCGACCTCAGGGTTGGCCCGGGCGAACGGCTGGCGATCCTCGGGCCTTCGGGCAGCGGCAAGTCGTCGCTGATGGCGGTCCTTTCCGGCCTCGACAGCGCCACGGGCGGAAGCATCCGTGTCGCCGGGCAGGACATCACCGGCCTGTCCGAGGACGGGCTCGCCGAAGCGCGGCGCGGTCGCATCGGCATCGTGCTCCAGGCCTTCCACCTGATCCCGACCATGACCGCACTTGAAAATGTGGCCGTGCCGCTGGAGCTTGCCGGCCATTCCGATGCCTTTGCGCAGGCCCGCGCCGAACTGGAGTCGGTGGGTCTGGGCGCCCGGCTTGGCCATTACCCCGCCCAGCTTTCGGGTGGCGAACAGCAGCGCGTGGCCCTTGCCCGCGCCCTTGTCGTCCGCCCTGCCCTGCTGTTCGCCGACGAGCCGACCGGCAACCTCGACGCCACGACGGGTGCCGCCATCATCGAGCTTCTCTTCCGCCGCCTCGACGAAACCGGCGCGACCCTCATCCTCATCACCCATGATCAGGATCTTGCCGCCCGCTGCTCGCGCATCATCCGCATGCGGGACGGACGGATCCAGTCCGACACGCACAATGGCAGGCCGGGGCACAGCGCCACTGGCGAAGCCCACGCCGGGGCCCTGGCGTGACGGCGCCCGGCTGGGGGCTGGCCGCGCGGCTGGCCCTGCGCGAAGCGCGCGGCGGAGCGGGCGCGCTGAAACTGTTGTTCGCCTGCCTGCTTCTGGGCGTTCTGGCGCTTGCCGGGGTCGGGTCACTTGCCAGCGCCATCGAAAAGGGGCTGGCAGCCGAAGGCCAGGTGGTTCTGGGCGGCGATGTCGAGGCCCGGCTCACCCAGCGCTTCCCCACAGAGGCCGAGCGACAGGCGCTGGAAGCCCTTGGGGACACGTCGGAAAGCGTGCGCATGCGCGCCATGGTGCGCGGCGAAAGCGGGGAGGCCCGCGGCCGGGAGCTTCTGGCCGAAATGAAGGCCGTGGATGGCGCGTGGCCACTCTATGGCACGGCTGTCCTTGCTGGCGATGACGGCAACGCCGCCGTTGCCGAAGATGGCGGCAATGCCGCCGTGCAGGCGGCCCTGGCACGGGGCGCGCTGGTGGCAGCACCGCTGGCGGACCAGCTGGGCCTGAAACCCGGAGACAGGATCGCCCTTGGCATGGCGGAATTCCCTGTTGCCGGCATTCTCGCGGTCGAGCCGGACCGCGCCGGCGAGGGCTTCACCCTCG
>CAYMZC010000087.1:3472-11076 GCA_964394815.1 uncultured Sandaracinobacter sp.
GTTGCCGGCATTCTCGCGGTCGAGCCGGACCGCGCCGGCGAGGGCTTCACCCTCGGGCCGTCGGTGCTGATCGCGATGGACAGGCTTGCCGATACGGCGCTTGTCCAGCCCGGCAGCCTCTATCGCCATCATCTGCGGGTGCGCATGCCCGAAGGCGCGGACCCGGCGCTGGCGCGGCAAAGCCTGGAGGCGCAGTTCCCCGACGCCGGCTGGCGGCTTGCCGACCGCCGCGACGGCGCGCCCGGCGTTCGCCGCTTCGTCGAGCGGCTGGCGCAATTCCTGACCCTTGTCAGCCTGACGGCCCTTGCTGTCGCGGGCGTCGGAGTGGGCAATGGCGTGCAAAGCTTTCTCGACCGCAAGTCGAACAGCATCGCGACACTGAAGGTGCTGGGCGCGTCCTCGGGGCTGGTCACGCGCGCCTATCTCCTTCTCATTGGCGCGGTTTCCATTCTGGCAGCCCTTGCCGGGGCAGCCCTCGGGGCGCTGGTTCCCGCCATCGTCGTGCGCATCGCCGGCGATCTCATTCCCGTGCCGCCAGCGCTCGGCATTCACCCGGCGCCGCTTCTGGGGGCGATGGCCTTCGGGCTGCTTGTGGCCATGGCCTTCGCCGTTCCGCCACTGGCCCGCGCCGGCGCCATGCCGGCCCAGCGCATCTTTCGCGGCAGCGCCGAAAGCTGGCAATGGCCCTCGGCGCGGGCGCTGCTGATCGCCATCGCGCTCGGCCTGCTGGTGGCCGGGCTGGCGGTCTGGCAGGCGCGCGAGACACGCTTTGCGCTTGGCTTCCTGGGTGGCGCGGCGCTTGTCTTCCTGCTGCTGTTCGCACTGGGCAGCCTTGTCCGCCTTGCGGCCGCGCGGGCACCCCGCCCGCGCAACGCATTGCGCCGCCTGGCCCTCGCCAACCTGCACCGTCCGGGCGCGCTCACGCGGCAGCTTGTGGTGGCGCTCGGCCTCGGCCTTTCGCTCTTCGCGACGCTTGCCTTCATCGAAACCAGCTTCAATGGCGAACTGCGGCGCACCGTGCCCGACAAGGCGCCCGCCTTCCTCGTGCTCGACCTGCCCAAGGAAGACCGGGACGCTTTCCTCGCCAGCCTTCCGCCCGGAACCGAAACCAGCATGGTGCCAAGCCTGCGCGGCCCGGTGACAAACGTGAACGGCGTGCCGGCATCCGAAATCACCTCCGTTCCCGAAGGCAGCTATGTGCTGCGCGGCGACCGGGGCATCACCTTCGCTGAAACCCTGCCTGCCGGAAACCGGCTGGTGGCAGGCGAATGGTGGCCCGAGGATTATGCTGGCCCGCCCCTCGTCTCGATGGATGCGGAACAGGCAGGGCTGCTGGGGCTGAAGGTCGGCGACAGCATCGCCGTTTCCGTGCTCGGCGTGGACATCACCGCCACCATCGCCTCCCTTCGCGAGATCGACTGGGATTCGCTCGGCTTCAACTTCGTCCTCGTCTTCGATCCGGCCAGCCTTGCGCCTGCGCCCTACACATGGATGGCCACGGTATCGCCGCCGGAAACGGCCGAGTCAGGGTTCGTCGGCGCCATCAGCCGCGCCTTCCCGACGGCCTCGGTCGTGCGGGTCAAGGATGTGCTGGGCGAAGTGGGCAAGCTCGTGCAGCAGATGGGGACCGCCGTGCGGGCCGCGGCCAGTGTCGCCATTCTGGCGGGCATCGCCGTACTCGTCGGCGCACTGGCGGCGCAGGCCCGCGCCCGCACGCGGGACAATGTGATCCTGAAGACGCTGGGCGCCACAAGACGGCAGCTGATGCTTTCCGCGGCGATGGAATATGCCGGCCTCGGGCTATTGGTGGCGCTCATGGCGCTGGCGCTTGGCGGGGCTGCCGCCTGGACGATCGTGACGCTGCTGTTCGATTTCACCTGGCAGCCGGACTGGGCCGTGGCGCTGGCAACCGTTCTGGCCGGCGCAGCGCTCACCCTCGTGCTCGGGCTGATCGGCGCCTGGCGCACTCTTGGCGCGAAGGTGGCGCCGGCCCTGCGGGAACAGTAGCAGGTGACAGCAGTGACAATCTGTTGCACGAGGTTTCTCAAGCGCAAAAATTCATGGCTGAAAATCTTGAACTGGGCCATGATGCAGACAATATGAAGCTGCAAAGCCGGAATGGCCCGGCGGGATGGAGATCTGCAATGTCCAACAAGGTCGATCCAAGGTTCGGCCGGGGCATCCCCGGCAACGGGTATGCCGGAACCACTGCGGCTGAATATGATGCCGGCCTCAGGGCGCACATGCTTTCAGTCTACAATTACATGATGTCGGCTGTCATGCTGACCGGCATGGTGGCGCTCGGCACCTTCTACACGGGGCTTTACCAGCTCTTCTACAACAGCAATCCGGCAACCGGCGCACTGTCGCCGAACATCCTCGGCTGGATCGTGATGCTGGCGCCCCTGGGCTTCGTGTTCGTGCTCGGCTTCCGCTTCCAGCGCATGTCGGAAGGCGGCATGCAGGGCCTTTTCTGGGCCTTCGCCGTGCTGATGGGCCTGTCCATGTCCAGCATCTTCCTGCGCTATACCGGGCCGTCCATCGCCTTCACCTTCTTTGCCACGGCAGCCGCCTTCGCCGGTCTCAGCCTCTATGGCTACACCACAAAGCGCGATCTCTCCCGCCTCGGCACCTTCCTCGTGATGGGCCTCGTCGGGATCCTGGTGGCGATGCTGCTCAACATCTTCTTCCAGTCGAGCGCGCTTGCCCTGGCCATCTCGATCCTCGGGGTGCTCATCTTCGCGGGCCTTACCGCCCACGACACGCAGAAGATCAAGGAAACCTATGATTATGTCGCCGGCACCGACATGGCCGGCAAGGCGGCGATCATGGGCGCCCTGACCCTCTACCTCGACTTCATCAACCTCTTCACCTTCCTGCTGAATTTCCTCGGCCAGCGGGAATAGGGGCGACCCCCTCTGAAAAGCATGGGCCCGGTGCAGCCGCACCGGGCCTTTTCTTTTGCACGCCCAGCCTTCATGACAATCCGGCAACAGGCGGAGACAGACCCATGAGCGACATCTTCCAGCAGAATGCCCGCACGCTCGACGGCCGCGAAGTGACCCTTGGCGACTATCGCGGCAAGGTGCTGCTGATCGTCAACGTCGCTTCGAAATGCGGCTTCACGCCCCAGTATTCCGGCCTCGAAGCGCTCTATCATCGCTACAAGGACCGCGGCTTCGAGATACTGGGCTTTCCCTGCAACCAGTTCGGCAACCAGGAACCGGGCGACGAGGCGGAGATCGCGCAGTTCTGCTCGCTCACCTATCCTGTCAGCTTCCCGATGTTCGCCAAGGTGGACGTGAACGGGGATGACGCCCACCCCCTCTACCGGGAACTGCGCAAGGCGGCCCCGGGCGTCCTCGGCTCCACCTCGGTGAAGTGGAACTTCACCAAGTTCCTCGTGAACCGCGACGGATCGAAGGTGCAGCGCTTCGCCCCGACGACCAAGCCCGAAGACCTCGCCGCAGAAATCGAGACGCTGCTGGGCTGATCCGGTGCCGCTGATTGCAGTCGATGGCCCGGCGGCTTCGGGAAAGGGCACGATCGCCCGCGCCCTCGGCCGGCATTTCGGTGTCCCCCATCTCGACACGGGCGCACTTTACCGTGTCGTCGCCCTGTCGGCGCTTCGCGCCGGAATCCCGCTCGAGGATGGCGCGCGGCTGGGCGATGCGGCCGCCGCGCTCGATCTTTCCCTGCTCGAAGACCCGGAGCTTCGCGCGGCCGGTACCGGCGAGGCCGCCTCGCGCGTTTCGGCCCACCCGCAGGTGCGCCATGCGCTTCTCGCCTTCCAGCAGGGCTTTGCCGGCCAGCCCGGTGGCGCCGTGCTCGACGGGCGGGACATCGGCACCGTGATCGCGCCGCAGGCTGGCGCCAAGCTGTTCGTGACGGCAAGGCCTGAGATCCGCGCCCGCCGGCGATTTCTCGAACTGGTAGCCGCCGGCCGGGACGTGACAGAGGATCGCGTGCTGGCCGACATCATCGCAAGGGACGCGCGCGACACTGGCCGCGCCGATGCCCCGCTCCGGCAGGCGGACGACGCCGACTTGCTAGACACGAGCGATTTGGATATAGCCGCAGCCGTTCGGCGTGCGATCGAGCTTGTCTCGGCGCGGCTGGACCGGAAACCCTGATCCGTGCGGGTGCCCGCAGCCATTGGCTGCCGCGCGCCCCATTCGGCTTTTCAGGCCTTCGGGGCAATGATGCTTCCGGAAATGGCCTGAACCGCTTTCCGGGTTTCTGCCCGACAACTTCGCAAGACCGCCGGATACAACCGGCTGGCCTGCACATTGACGATAGGATCTACATGGCTTCGACTGCAATGCCCACCCGCGACGATTTCGCCGCCCTTCTCGACAAGTCGCTCGGTGAAAACCAGAGCTTTGAAGGCCGGGTGGTGAAGGGGCGGGTCACCGCCATCGAGAATGATCTGGTGGTGATCGACGTGGGCCTGAAGTCCGAAGGCCGTGTTTCGATTCGCGAATTCACCCCGCCGGGCCAGTCCCCGCAAGTGTCTGTCGGCGATGAAGTCGATGTCTATGTCGACCGGGTCGAGAACGCCCATGGCGAAGCCATGCTCAGCCGGGACCGCGCCCGCCGCGAAGCCGCCTGGGACAAGCTCGAAGAGCAGTTCAACGCCGGCGAGCGTGTCGATGGCACCATCTTCGGCCGCGTGAAGGGTGGCTTCACCGTCGATCTCGGCGGCGCCGTCGCCTTCCTTCCGGGCAGCCAGGTCGATATCCGCCCCGTGCGCGACGTCACCCCGCTGATGGGCATTGCGCAGCCGTTCCAGCTGCTGAAGATGGACCGCAAGCGCGGTAACATCGTGGTCTCGCGCCGCTCCATCCTCGAGGAAACCCGCGCCGAAGCGCGCAGCGGCCTCATCCAGTCGCTGGCGGAAGGCCAGATCATCGAAGGCGTGGTGAAGAACATCACCGACTATGGCGCCTTCGTCGACCTCGGCGGCATCGACGGCCTCCTCCACGTGACCGACATGAGCTACAAGCGCGTCGGCCACCCGAACGAAATCATCAACATCGGCGACACCGTCCGCGTCCAGATCATCCGCATCAACCGGGATACGCAACGCATCTCGCTGGGCATGAAGCAGCTGGAAAGCGATCCGTGGGAAGGCGCCGAAGCCAAATATCCGGTTGGCGCCAAGCTCAAGGGCCGCGTCACCAACATCACCGAATATGGCGCCTTCATCGAGCTTGAACCGGGCATCGAAGGCCTCGTCCACGTTTCCGAAATGAGCTGGGTGAAGAAGAACGTCCACCCCGGCAAGATCGTGTCCACCAGCCAGGAGGTCGATGTCATCGTCCTCGAGGTGGATTCCGAGAAGCGCCGCATCAGCCTTGGCCTGAAGCAGGCCCAGCGCAACCCGTGGGAAGT
The DNA here is from genome assembly GCA_964394815.1 of uncultured Sandaracinobacter sp. Classification (GTDB taxonomy): domain Bacteria; phylum Pseudomonadota; class Alphaproteobacteria; order Sphingomonadales; family Sphingomonadaceae; genus Sandaracinobacteroides. The sequence continues at coordinate 8,867 of CAYMZC010000087.1, forward strand.
CTTCGCCGAACAGCACCCCGTCGGTTCGATCGTCGAGGGCGAAGTGAAGAACTCGACCGAATTCGGCCTCTTCATCGGCCTGCCGGGCGACGTGGACGGCATGGTCCACATGTCCGACATCGCCTGGGGCGTCTCGGGTGAAGCCGCACTTGCGCTTCACCACAAGGGTGAAGTCGTGAAGGCCCAGGTGCTTGAAGTCGACATCGAGCGCGAACGCATCTCGCTCGGCATCAAGCAGGTTTCCGGCGAAGGCGCGGGCGCCACGGTTTCGTCCGGCGGCTTCGACATGAAGAAGAACGAGATCCTGACCTGCATCGTCCGCGAAGTCCGCGAAGGCGGCATCGAGGTGCAGGTTGGTGAAGACGGCCCGACCGCCTTCATCAAGCGTTCGGATCTCTCGCGTGACCGTGACGAGCAGCGCCCGGAGCGTTTCCAGGTCGGCCAGAAGGTCGATGCCATGGTCATCGGCTTCGAGCGTGGCAAGAAGCCCATGCTGTCGATCAAGGCGATGCAGATTGCCGAGGAAAAGCAGCAAGTGGCCCAATATGGTTCGTCCGACTCGGGTGCGTCGCTTGGCGACATCCTCGGCGCGGCCCTCAACAAGGCCAAGGACAGCGACTGACGCCATCCGCGCCGGCCGGGCAGACAGTCCGGCCCGTGAACAGCAAAGGGGGGCGGCACTTCATGTGCCGCCCCTTTTTCCTTGGCGCAGAAGGCCTTGACCGCAAGAGCATCGCATGGCCATATGCAATTCAGGGGACTTGCCATGATCAGATCAGAACTGGTTCAGAAGATTGCCGACGCCAACCCGCATCTCGGGTTGCGGGATGCCGAGCGTGTCGTTGCCACCATTCTCGATTCCATCACGGAACGCCTGGCGGAAGGTGGCCGCGTGGAGCTTCGCGGCTTCGGCGCCTTTTCCACCCGCAGCCGCGAGGCGCGAACGGGGCGCAACCCCCGCACCGGCGAAGCGGTCGAGGTGGAAGCCAAGCGCGTTCCCCACTTCAAGCCCGGCAAGGAACTGCGCGAGCGGCTCAACATGGACTGAGGGCGAAAGCCCTCCTCCGGCCTTCACTCTCTCCGCATGGCCGTGAGGGCATATGGATTGCATGGCGTTCTGACTGATCCGATTGTCAGCCTCGATGGCTCAGCCCCTTTCCATGGGCGACAACGCCGGCTGATCAGGCCCCCTCACCTTGCGCGGTTCAGCCTTGCCGCCTAGGGAAATCGCAGCCGGGCACATGATGCGGACGTGGCGAAACTGGCAGACGCAGCGGACTTAAAATCCGCTTCCCCACGGGGAGTGCGGGTTCAAGCCCCGCCGTCCGCACCATATCGGCCTTCCCTGCCTGTCCTTCCCGTTTTTCTCCCTCGGCGCGCCGCTTGCGAAGGCAGATGTCTTCGCCAAGACTCTGGGCAATCCCGCCCGATGCTGGCAGAGGGCATCGCAGGAAACGGAGAGCGCCATGCACATTCTCGTCACCAGCAACCTGTCCGCCGGATCGAGCCGGGCCGTCGAGCGCGCCTTTCAGCTGGCCGCGGATTCGGACGCGGCCCTGCGCATCCTCCATGTGGTGGACGAGGACGGGCCGCCCGCCCTGCGCGAACAGGCCATCGGGGAAGCACAGCGCCACCTGAGGGCCGAAGCGGAGCGCGCCAGCGCCTGGTCGGGCATTGAGGCTTCCATCGAAGTGGTGGCCGGTTCCGTGCGGCGCGAAACGGCAATCCAGGCCCGCCAATTCGACGCGGATCTCATCGTCATGGGAGAGCATCACCCCGACAGGCGCCGCCCGGGCGCTTTCTCGCACACGCTGGCTGGCGCCATGCTTGCGGAGCTCGGCCGGCCGCTGCTGCTTGCGAAAGAGCCGGTGAATGGCGCTTATCCCGCAGCCGTCGTGGGTATCGACCTTTCGGTCTTTTCAAAGACCGCCCTGCGCGCCGCGCGCCGCTTTGCCCCGCAGGCGGTGCTGCACCTTGTCCATGCCTATGAAGTGCCCTTCAAGTCCTGGCTGACCGATGCAGCCTACGCCGAAGACTATGCCTATGCCGAACGGCTCGAGTTCGACGAATATCTGGCCGAGGAAATGCAATGGCTGGAAAAGCGCGCCGTGGCTGCCGGCATTCCTGTCGAATTCATCCGCAGCCACCTCCACGAAGGAAAGCCGACGGATGCGCTGCGCACCCTACTAAAAAAAACCGACACACCAGAT
>CAYMZC010000088.1:0-11004 GCA_964394815.1 uncultured Sandaracinobacter sp.
CAGTAATTTATTTTCCTCTATCAGGATTTTTGTTTCCTTCAGGCCGGCCATGGCCAGCCTTGCCACCGATCCTGCACAAAGCCTCGCAATCACGCCCGAAGACGTGCGCCGTGCGGCCGAGGCCATTGGCAGCCAGGTGGTGCGAACCCCGACGCTCGAATCCCGAACATTGTCGGAGCTGACTGGCGCGCGGGTATTCCTGAAGTTCGAGAATCTGCAATTCACCGCCGCCTACAAGGAGCGTGGCGCCCTCAACCGGCTGCTGAGCCTGACAGCCGAAGAGCGCAAGCGCGGTGTCATTGCCATGTCGGCAGGCAATCATGCGCAGGGGCTTGCCTATCACGCCCGCAGGCTGGGCATTCCGGCCACCATCGTGATGCCGCAGTTCACCCCCCTCATCAAGGTGCAGCAGACCGAGGGCCATGGTGCGGACGTCGTGCTTCATGGCGAAAAGCTCGAGGAAGCGACCGCCCACGCCCATGAGATCGCAGAAAAGCGCGGCCTCGTCTTCGTGCACCCTTTCGATGATCCGCTGGTGATGGCTGGCCAGGGCACCGTCGCCCTCGAAATGTTCGCCGACGCCCCCGACATCGATACGCTGGTGGTGCCGATCGGCGGCGGCGGCCTGATTTCCGGCTGCGCGGTCGCGGCATCCGAAGTCGCGCCCAACTGCGACATTGTCGGTGTGCAGGCCGAACTCTACCCGTCGATGAAATCCGCCATCGAGGGCCAGCCGATCATTGCCGATGGCGACACGCTGGCCGAAGGCATTGCGGTCCGTACGCCGGGCAGGCTGACGCTGGAGGTGGTGCGCAGGCTGGTGTCCGATATCCGGCTTGTATCAGAACGGGATCTGGAACGCGCGGTGTCCATGCTTCTGGCCATCGAGAAGACAGTGGTGGAAGGCGCGGGCGCGGCTGGCCTTGCAGCCCTGCTGGCCCATCCGCACCGGTTCCGCGGTCGCACTGTCGGCCTTATCCTGTGCGGCGGCAACATCGACACCCGGCTGCTTGCCAATGTGCTGCTGCGCGATCTTGTCCGCTCCGGTCGCCTTGCCCGCCTGAAGATCCGACTGAAGGACAGGCCCGGCCAGCTGTTCGGCGTGGCGCGCGTGTTCGACCAGCAGCAGGTCAACATCCTCGAAGTGTCGCACCAGCGCATCTTCACCAACCTGCCGGCAAAGGGGCTGGTCACCGAGATCGAGTGCGAGACTCGCGGCGCCGACCATCTCGACCGGCTGATCGAGGCGCTGCGGGCGGCGGGCTATGACGTAAGCCGGGTCGAACTGGCCTGAGGCCGGCAGACACCTCCATTACGGATGCATCGCCAGCGCACATCGCCCGCACCTCGGCTAAGGATATTGGCAGGCAGGCGGCCGGAAGTTTCCAGACCCAGCACAGGCGTGAAGACTTCCAGCCACCGGCTCGACAACAGGACGGAGGGGTCCTGCGCAACATATGGGTGCCTTGCGGCGCTTTCGGGCATGGTCTCGCCCATTACCGGCTGGCTCTGGTGAATTCAGCTCCCGGCAGCCGGGCTGCTGCTTCCCGCGCCGGATGCTGCGCCCTTGCCGGTTTGAAAGCCCGGGCTTCGATGATTGCGCCTTTCCCGGCTGTTGTGCATGATCCGCAGGCTTGCAGCCTGGGCCCGCAGCGTTGACAGGCTGCGGCCGTTCCGGTGGCGGAACTGGAATGATGAGCAAACGGAGCAGTCGGTGACGAAGGCAATGGGAAGCAGGGCGGGCATGGACGATCTGCAATATCCGCTGAAAGGCCAGCGCGGGCTGCCCAGCATGCACGCTGCGGCAAGCCACATGGCGCCGCACCCATGACCGACCAGTCCGGCCGCTTTCCCCGCTTCTTCGTCACGGCGGAAAGCCCCTGCCCCTATCTGCCTGACAGGCTGGAACGGAAGATCTTCGCCGAACTGCGCGGCCCCGATGCAAGACGGATGAGCGAGGGGCTTGGCCGCATCGGCTTCCGGCGCAGCCAGAATGTCGTCTATCGCCCCAGCTGCGAGGGCTGTTCGGCCTGCGTGTCCGTCCGCATCGTCGCGCCGGATTTCAGGCCAGGCCAGTCGCAGCGCCGGCTTCTCAGGCGCAATGCCGATCTCGATGTCGCCGCCTGCGACCCATGGGCGACAGAGGAGCAGTTCAACCTTCTGCGCCGCTACCTGCACCATCGCCACCCGGACGGCGGAATGACCAGCATGGATGGCTATGATTTCGCGGAAATGATCGAAACTTCCCCGGTTGACACGGTTGTCGTCGAATATCGCGAGCCTTCCAGCAACGGACAGCCGGGACGACTCGTCGGCGCCTGCCTGACCGACAAGCAGTCGGACGGGCTTTCGATGGTCTATAGCTTCTACGATACCGGGCCGGATGCCCGGCCCGGCCTCGGCACCTACATCATACTCGATCATGTGATGCGCGCCGCGCAGGTGGGCATGCGCAATGTCTATCTGGGCTATTGGGTGAAGGGATCACCCAGCATGGATTACAAAAGCCGCTTTTCGCCGCTCGAAATGCTTGGCCCCGCAGGCTGGATGCCGATGAAGCCGCCGGAAGCCGGCACCACCGGCCGCAGCATGCAGGCCGTGGCCGAATAACTGCCCTGATAACTGCCCTGATAAATGTCCTGAACCCGGCGGATGCCTTCGCGCCGCATCGACGCGAAGAGGCAACAGCGCTAGAAGACTGCGCATGAACAGCCAGAGCCGGACCAGCAGCAGCGGAACAGCCCATGCGGGCAATGTCGCCCTTTTTGGAACCCTCGCGGCGGACTGGTGGGATCCCGAGGGGCAGTCACGGCTGCTGCACAGGATCAATCCGGCCCGTCTTGGCTTCATCCGGGAGGCCGCCGTCTCCCACTTCGGCCTCGACCCGCGCGCCCGCAAGGCCCTCAAGGGGCTGAAAGCCATTGATATCGGCTGCGGTGCCGGGCTGGTGGCGGAACCGCTCGCCCGCATGGGCGCCGAGGTGTCCGGCCTTGATGCCGGCGAGGATGTCATCGCCGCCGCCCGCGCCCATGCGGCCGGCCAGAACCTTGTCATCGATTATCAGACGGGCGAAGTGCTCGATCATGCCGCCCGCAATGCCGGCGCCTATGATCTTGTCACCTGCCTTGAAGTGGTCGAGCATGTGGAAGATGTGCCCGCCTTCCTGGGCGCCCTTCGCCGCCTGCTGAAGCCCGGCGGTCTTCTCGTCTTTTCAACGCCCAACCGCACGGCGCTCAGCTATGCCGTGCTGATTGCCGGTGCGGAAAAGCTCACCCGTCTGATTCCCGAGGGCGGGCACGAGTGGAAGAAGTTCCTGACACCCGATGAACTGACCCAACGCATGGCGGTCGCCGGTCTCAGGGTGGACAGGCTGAAAGGCATTGGCTGGAATCCCCTGCAAGGCTTCGCCATCACCAGCGACCTGTCGGTGAACTATATAGGCACCGCCCTGCCCGTCTGAACGGATGGCGGCAGAAAGGACCAGCCCTGCCTGCCGCGTGCGCAGGCCTCAGTTCTTTCGTTCGGGAACGGCGAAGCGGCCGGTCACACGGCTGCCCGGCTGGCCGGTAGACGTGCGGCCATCCATGGTGGACCGCCCGGTCGACAGGTCGATCGTCAGGCGGTTGCCCGTCACGCGCGTGGTGCCCTGGCTCAGTTCGACACTGCCGATCAGCGTGAGAACGCGCTGATCCACATCATAGATTCCAAATCGCGCCGTCGCCCGCTCCGAAGGAGTGGCGAGACGCACCTTTCCATCGGCATCCAGCCGCTGGATCACCGGGTCGCCGCTGGCCGGGCGGGTATAGGCGACACGGATGCGGTTCGCTTCCAGCGAAAGCGTGCCCTGCCGGACGCGCACATTGCCGGTGAAGATCGCCTGATTCTCCTTATCGAGAACATCGATCCTGTCAGCATCGACATCGATCGGGGCCTTGCTGTCCAGCCCGCGCAGGGCCGATGTCGTGATGCCCTGCGCCACAAGCGGGGTGATAGGAGCAGCCGCCACCGGAAGGGCTGCCAGCACGATGGCGGCCAGGGGTTTCATGCTGGAAATGGTCATGGCAGATCCCGGTTCGGTGTGATCCTGAGCTTCACGCCGCCTTCCATGCGCACGTGTCGCCCGTCAATGTCGGCGGTGAAACTGTCGGCCTGAAAGCTGCCCATCGGCAGTTGCCCGGAAACCGGCTCGGCAGCGGTCACGCGCTTGGCGTTGATGTCCACCTCGATATCGTTTCCGTCAACGCTGTAGCCCGATTCAGACCGCGCGACGACCGGCCCGCGCACGACCAGCCGGTTTTCCTCGATGAAGAATTCGCCTGCGGGGGCCGTCACCCTCGCGGGCCCGTCAGCCTGGCTTATCTCCGCCGCAAGGCCCCTGAGCAGGACCACGGGCACGCTGCTTGTCTTCTGCACGCCGGATTGCGCACGAATGCTGAAGGCTTCCCCCTGCGATGTCTCGCCCCGATAGGTTGCCTCCTGCATGCGCATCCGCTCGTCCGCGCGGGCTGCACTGTCCTTCGAAAGCAGAAAGCTGAACTCGCGGGTCATGGAGGCGGGAAGCAGGACCATCGCCGCCAGAATGACAAGCGAGAGGCCCGGAAGCGCCCATTTCGCAACCGTGAGCACGCCATCGCGCCGGCTTCCCGGCAGCATCTGCCGGCGCCGCGCGGCCAGCTGCCTGACAGCCATTTCAGACATGGGCTCGCCCGATCATGATGCCGTTCGGTCCCGACAAGGCTCAGACATGGGCGAAAATGTCGATTTCCGGCCAGCCGGCCAGATCGAGTTCGGCCCGCCATGGCAGGAAATCGAAACAGGCCCGCGCAAGATCCGTGCGCCCTTCGCGTTCCAGCCGATCGTTGAGGATGGGCATCATCCGGTGCAGGTAGCGCACGTCGGACGCTGCATATTCCTTCTGCGCCTCGGTCAGCACCGGCGCGCCCCAGTTGGAGGATTGCTGCTGCTTGGAAATCTCGGCGCCCAGAAGCTCGCGCACCAGGTCCTTCAGCCCGTGGCGATCCGTATAGGTGCGGATGAGCCGGCTTGCCGTCTTGGTGCAATAGACGGGCGCTGCCACGACCTGCAGATAGCGGCGGATGACGGCCAGATCGAAACGGGCAAAATGGTAGATCTTCAGCCGCGACGGATCGGCAAGCACGCGCCGCAGTTTCGGTGCCGAATAATCGCCAGACAGGCGAACCAGATGCTCATCTCCGGCGCCGTCCGAAAGCTGCACGAGGCAAAGACGGTCGCGCTGCGGATTGAGCCCCATGGTCTCGGTGTCGACAGCAATGGGGCCGGGCAGGAAAATGTCGCCCGGCAGGTCATGTTCGTGAAGATAGATTGCCATGCGTGTGCGCCTTAGGGCCTTCGGGGCGTTACGGCAATCGGGGGCTTTGCCACGGACGGCATGCGCCGGGAGCATGCTGTTGCGATCAGGGGGCTGGCCGGGCTGAATTGCGCCAGGCGCAGCATCCGGAAGGCAAGCAGCATCAGGAAGACGAGAGGAAAAAGCCCAGCAGCAGGGCGTAGCCGGTCACCAGCCCGGACAGCAGAGCCATGACAAGATCAAGACGACTGGCGCCTTTCCGCGTGCGTGCCATGCGATGCCTCGCTCCCTTCAGTGAAGCAGGCTATGCAATCCACTCTCCCTGTCAAGAAGAATAGGCATGTTGCTGGACTCAGACAGGATTCCCGGCCAGGATTCCAGCGCCGCTGGCTGCATCCCGCGCTTTCGGCAGGCTGGACTCGTGGCGCCCGCGGCCGCAACATTGCCCGCATGAAGGTTCCCACTCCACGCGACGCCGCCACGCTCATCCTCATTCGCCGCGATGCCGAGCGGCCGCGCATCCTGATGGGGCGTCGTTCGGGCGGCCATGATTTCATGCCCGGCAAATGGGTGTTTCCCGGCGGGCGGATCGACAGGGCCGATTATGCAGCCCCTGTGGCAGCCGATCTCGACCCGGAAACCCATGGCGCCCTCGCCGGGACGGCGCGTCTCGCACGCCAGCAGGGCGAGCGACTGGCACGCGCCCTGGCGCTGACCGCCGTGCGGGAAACCTTCGAGGAAACCGGCCTCATCCTCGGCCGGAAAGCCGATGCCACGCGGGCGCCATCCTGCTGGCGGCCCTTCATCGAAACCGGCCATGCCGCCGATCTGTCGGGCCTGTCCTACATCGCCCGCGCGATCACGCCGCCAGCCCGGCACAAGCGTTTCGACGCCCGCTTCCTTCTGGCCGATGCGGAAAGGCTCGCCAGCCTCGAACCCAAGGACAGCCGCGAGCTGGGCGAACTGGCCTGGTTCGAGCTGGCCGACGCCCGCGACCTCGATTTGCCAACGGTCACGCGCGCCGTCCTCGACATCGTGGAGGGCCACCTGAAAGGCAGCCCGCCCGGCGAGCGCCCCTTCTGGCGCTGGACCCGTTCCAACCCGAAGAGCGCGCTCTAGGCTTTCCCCCGCCCCTTATCAGCCGTCGAGGTTGGGACGCAGCCACTGCCGCGCCTGATCGAGGCTGACACCGCGGCGCTTGGCATAATCCGCCAGCTGGTCCTCGCCCACGCGCGCCACGCCGAAATAATGGCTTTTCGGATGCGCGAAGTAGAAGCCCGAGACTGCCGCAGTCGGCAGCATGGCGAAGCTTTCGGTCAGAGTGATGCCCGTGGCGTCCGTTGCATGCAGCAGATCGAACAGCAGCGGCTTCAGGCTGTGATCCGGGCAGGCCGGATAGCCGGGCGCCGGCCTGATCCCCTGATATTGCTCACGGATAAGGGCCGGATAATCCGGCGCCGCCTTCGGCTCATAGCCCCAAAGCTCGGTGCGCATCCGGAAATGCAGGGCTTCGGCCATGGCCTCGGCGAAACGGTCGGCAAGCGCCTTCAGCAGGATGTCGGAATAATCGTCATGGGCGGCACGGAATTCCGCCAGCTTCTCCTCGATGCCATGGCCTGCCGTCACGGCGAAACCGCCGATCCAGTCCGCATCGGGGCTGACGAGATCGGCAAGGCATTCATTGGCCCGCCCTTCCCGCTTCTGCACCTGCTGGCGCAGCATCGGCAGCCGGGCGATGGGCGCATCGCGCGCTTCATCGGCAAAGACGAGGATGTCGTCACCGTCCCGGCGGACCGGCCAGATCGCGGCGACGGCCCTGGCGGTCAGCCATTTGCCTGCAATGATCCGCTCCAGCATCGCCTGCGCATCGTTCCACAGGTTGCGCGCTGCTTCACCCACGACTGCATCCTCGAGGATGGCCGGGAAATTTCCGTGCAGTTCCCAGGCGCGGAAGAAAGGGGTCCAGTCGATGAAGGGGGCCAGATCCTCCAGCGGCCAGTCCGCCCATTCCCAGCGGCCCGTGGCAGCCGGCTTCACGGGCGGCTCGGCCACGAAATCGATCACAAGGCCATTGGCCCGCGCATCCGCAATCGACGCCAGTGCCGACTGGCCGCCCTTCCGCCTGTCGCGGATGTCGGCATAGTCGGCGGCGATACCGCCGACAAAATCCACCTTCAGCGTATCTGACATGAGGTTGGACGCCACGCCGACGGCCCGGCTTGCATCGAGCACATGGATGGTCGGCCCGGAATAGGCGGGCGCGATCCTGAGAGCTGTGTGCACCTTCGACGTCGTCGCGCCGCCGATCAGAAGCGGCATGGTGAAGCCGGCGCGCTCCATTTCGGTCGCCACCGTCACCATTTCATCGAGCGAAGGCGTGATCAGGCCCGAAAGCCCGATCATGTCGGCCTTCTCGGCCTTCGCCGTTTCCAGGATCTTCGCCCAGGGCACCATCACGCCCAGGTCGATCACCTCGAAGTTGTTGCACTGCAGGACAACACCGACGATGTTCTTGCCGATGTCGTGAACGTCGCCCTTCACGGTTGCCATCACGATGCGGGCCTTGGGGGCCGCACCCTCTTCCTTCGCGGCCTCGATATAGGGCACGAGATGGGCCACGGCCTTCTTCATAACGCGGGCGGATTTCACCACCTGCGGCAGGAACATCCTGCCCGTGGCGAACAGGTCGCCCACCACGTTCATGCCATCCATCAACGGGCCTTCGATCACGTCGATCGGGCGGGCGGCCGCCAGCCGCGCTTCCTCGGTGTCGGGGATCACATGGGCATCGATTCCGTGCACCAGCGCATGTTCCAGCCGCTTCGTCACCGGCAGGTCGCGCCAGGCTTCCGATTGCTTCACGGCCGCCTCGCCCTTGCCGCTGAATCGGCCGGCGAGCGTGATCAGCCGGTCCGTCGCATCGGGGCGGCGGGCCAGCACCACATCCTCGCAGGCTTCGCGAAGCTCGGGATCGAGCGCGTCATAGACATCGAGCTGGCCGGCATTGACGATCGCCATGTCCAGCCCGGCGGGGATGGCATGGAAGAGGAAGACCGAATGCATCGCGCGGCGCACGGCTTCGTTGCCGCGAAAGGCGAAGCTGAGGTTCGAAAGACCGCCCGAAATCCGCACGCCCGGGCAGCGCGCCTTGATCTCGCGGCAGGCCTCGATGAAGTCGAGGGCGTAGCGGTCATGCTCCTCGATACCGGTTGCCACGGCGAAAATGTTCGGGTCGAAGATGATGTCCTCGGCCGGGAAGCCGATGCCCGTCAGCAGGCGATAGGCCCGCTCGCAGATCTCGATCTTGCGGGCCGCCGTATCGGCCTGGCCCGCTTCGTCGAAGGCCATGACGACAACGGCCGCGCCATAGCGGCGGATTGTGCGCGCCTGGGCGAGGAAGGGCGCCTCCCCTTCCTTCAGGCTGATGGAGTTCACCACCGCCTTGCCGGCGACGCATTTCAGGCCTGCCTCGATCACCGACCATTTCGAGCTGTCGATCATCAGCGGCACGCGCGCGATGTCAGGCTCGGCCGCCAGCAGCTTCAGGAAAGTGGTCATGGCCAGTTCGCTGTCGAGCAGGCCTTCGTCCATGTTGATGTCGATGATCTGGGCGCCATTCTGCACCTGCTCGCGCGCGACATCGAGGGCGGCGGCATGATCGCCGGCGACGATCAGCTTGCGGAACTTCGCCGAGCCGGTGACGTTCGTGCGCTCGCCGATGTTGATGAAACGATTGGCTATGGTCATTGAAACACCGTGGCTTCCAGGCCCGAGAGGCGCAGCGCCGGCTCGGGGACAGGCAGTTTGCGTGGCGGCAGGCCCTTCACGGCCCGGGCGATGGCGGCGATATGGGCTGGCGTCGTGCCGCAGCAGCCGCCCACCACGTTGATGAGGCCGGCTTCGGCCCAGTCATGGATGAGGGCGCCGGTTTCGTCTGGAAGTTCGTCATAGCCGCCAAACGCATTGGGAAGCCCGGCATTTGGATAGACCATGAGCAGCGCATCAGCCTGGCGGGCCAGAAGCTGCACATGGGGGCGAAGCTCGGTTGCGCCGAAGCTGCAATTGAGGCCGATGGTCAGCGGCTTCACATGGGCAAGCGACACCCAGAAGGCCTCGACCGTCTGGCCGGACAGATTGCGCCCGGCAAGATCGGTCAGCGTCATCGACAGCATGACCGGAACGCGCCGTCCCAGCGCTTCTTCCGCTTCCATGGCGGCAAAGGCCGCCGCCTTGGCGTTCAGCGTGTCGAACACCGTCTCGATCAGGATGAAATCGACACCGCCCTCCAGCAGTGCGTCGATCTGCTCGCGATAGACCGCCTTCACCCCGTCGAAATCCACTTCACGATAGCCGGGGTCTTCCACCCGCGGGCTCAGCGAAAGCGTCTTGTTGGTGGGGCCAAGGGCGCCGGCCACGAAGCGGCGACGGCCATCGGCCCTGGCGGCGGCATCGGCCTCGGTGCGCAGGATGCGGGCCGCGGCGCGGTTGATGTCGGCCACCAGCGCCTCGGTGCCATAATCGGCCTGGCTGATGGCATTGGCGTTGAAGCTGTTGGTGGCAAGCAGGTCGGCACCGGCGTCCAGATAGGCGCGCGCGATCCCGGCAATGGCATCGGGCCGGGTCAGGTTCAGAAGGTCGTTGTTGCCCTTCTGGTCATGCGTGACGGCAAGGTCGCCGCGATAATCCTCTTCCTTCAGGCCAAGGCCCTGGATGGCGGTGCCATAAGGCCCGTCCTTGACGAGGATTCGGCTTGCGGCGGCCGCACGGAAGGCGGCCTCGGCATCGGATGGTGCGATCATTTCGCGCGGACCCCAAGCAAATGGCAGATGGCATAGGCCAGTTCCGCCCGGTTCAACGTGTAGAAATGGAAGTGGCGCACGCCGCCGGCATAAAGGCGGCGCACCATTTCCGATGCGATGGTCGCGGCAACAAGCTGCCGCGCTTCGGGATGATCATCCAGCCCTTCGAACAGCCGGCCCATCCAGTCCGGCACGCGCGTGTTGCACTGGGCCGCCATGCGGACGACATTGGCATAGTTCACGACCGGCAGGATGCCGGGCACGAGATCGACATCGATTCCGGCTGCTGAAACGCGGTCGCGAAAGCGGAAGAAGGTTTCCGGATCAAAGAAGAACTGGGTGATGGCGCGCGTGGCGCCGGCTTCCACCTTGCGCTTCAGATGCGCGAGGTCCGCCTCAGGGCTTTCCGCCTCGGGGTGGGTTTCCGGATAGGCGCCGACCGAAATCTCGAAGGGGTGTAGCGCCTTCAGCCCCGCCACGAGCGCCGCCGCATCGCCATAGCCATCGGGGTGCGGCACGAAGCGCTGGAACTGGCCGTCCTTCACCGGCGGGTCGCCGCGCAGGGCCACGATATGGCGCACGCCCGCTGCCCAATAGGCATTGGCAACCTCGGCGATCTCGTCCCGGCTGGCGTCCACGCAGGTCAGGTGGGCGGCAGCGGGAATGCCGGTTTCAGCCACGATCCGGGCCACGGTCGCATGCGTGCGCTCGCGGGTCGAGCCGCCCGCCCCATAGGTGACGGACACAAAGCGCGGCCCGAGCGGGGCAAGCGTCTCGATCGAGCGCCACAGCGTTTCGGCCATCTTGCCAGTTTTGGGCGGAAAGAATTCGAAGCTGACCTCGATATCGCCCTGCAACCGGGCGAACATCGGACCT
>CAYMZC010000089.1:0-10679 GCA_964394815.1 uncultured Sandaracinobacter sp.
ACACCAGGACGTACACTCTTTCCCTACACGACGCTCTTCCGATCTCTGGCGCGCCGCCCTCATCGTCACGGCGGCGCTGCCGCTTGCGGCGCTCATTACCTTCATCCTCATGCAGGGCTTCGGGCTGACTGCAAACCTGATGAGCCTTGGCGGTCTTGCCATTGCCATCGGCCTGCTGGTCGATGGCGCGGTGGTGGTGGTGGAAAATATCGTCGAGCGCCTGTCAGACCCCAGGCACCGTTCCGCCGGACGCCTTCACAACATCCTTGTGGCAACCAGCGAAGTCATCCGTCCCGTCTTCTCGGGCATCGTCATCATCTGCCTCGTTTTCCTGCCGCTCCTCACGCTGGAGGGGCTGGAAGGCAAGCTGTTCGCCCCCGTCGCGCTCACCATCGTGATGGCGCTGGCCGGCTCGCTTCTGCTGGCGCTCACCATCGTGCCCGTCCTGGCGTCCTGGGGGCTGAAGGAGCAGGACGGCCATCATGACAGCTGGGCCATGCGCCGGATCGCACCCGCCTATGCCCGGCTGCTGGATGGGGCCTTTGCCCGCAAGCCGCTCGCTTATGGGCTGGCACTTGCTTCGCTCGCGGTGGCGGGCCTTGCCTATACACAGGTCGGCAAGACCTTCCTGCCCACACTGGATGAAGGCGCGGTGCTGATGCAGACGGCGAAACACCCCTCCATCGGCCTCGATCACAGCGTTGCCGGCGATCTCGCGGTGCAGCGGACCATTCTCGAAAAGGTTCCCGAAGTCCGTTCCGTCATTTCCCGCGTGGGCAGCGACGAACTGGGCCTCGACCCGATGAGCCTGAACGAGACGGATGCCTTCCTGATGCTGAAACCGCTGGAAGAATGGCGCGTGCCCAGCAAGCCCTGGCTGGTGGAGGAACTTCGCCGGGCGATGGAAGCCCACCCCGGAATCGAGCCCAGCTTCACCCAGCCGATCGAAATGCGAATTTCCGAGATGCTGACCGGCAGCCGTGGCGACCTTGCCGTCAAGATCTTCGGCCCGGATCTGGAAACGCTCGGCCGGCTCGCCGGCGAGATCGAGGCCCGGCTGACGAAGATCGAGGGTGCGACCGAGGTGATCACCGTTGCCGATGACAATGTCGATTACCTGACGCTTGAAATCGACCGCCTCGCGGCCGGGCGCGCCGGCTTCCCGGCCAGCGACCTTCAGGATGCGCTGCGGGCGCAGGTGGAGGGCCTGCCGGCCGGTGTCGTGGCGGAAGGCACGCGGCGAACGCCCATCCTGCTGCGCGGGCCGGATGATGTCGCAGCTGACGCCCGGCTGTTCGCTGACCAGATCCTCCTCAGCCCCACGGGCGCCACCGCCCGGGCAAGCGACCTCGCCCGCGTATCCCGCACGGAAGGGCCGGTGAAGCTCGAACATGAAAACGGCTCGCGCTTCGCCCTTGTGCAGGCCTTCGTCTCGGGCCGGGACATCGTTTCCTATGTGGAAGAAGCACAACGGCTGATCGGGGCGGAAGTGGTGCTGCCGCAAGGCTACCGCATCGTGTGGGGCGGCCAGTTCGAAAACCAGCAGCGCGCGGCAGACCGCCTGGCCATCGTGCTGCCCGTGGCGCTGGCGATGATCTTCGGCCTTCTCTACCTCAGCTTCGGCGCGGCGCGGCCGGCGATCCTCATTCTGCTGATGATCCCCTTCGCGCTGGTGGGCGGCATTATGGCCCTGTGGCTGTCTGGCGAATATCTGTCGGTTCCGGCCTCCGTCGGCTTCATTGCGCTGCTCGGCATCGCCGTGCTGAACGGGCTGGTTCTGGTAAGCCACATCCGCCACCTGCGCGAAGCAGGCCTGCCGCTGGAGGAAGCGGTGATTACGGGCGCGAGGCGGCGGCTTCGGCCGGTTCTGATGACAGCCAGCATCGCCGCCTTCGGCCTTGTGCCCCTGCTGTTCCAGACGGGGCCTGGCTCTGAAATCCAGAAACCGCTCGCCATCGTCGTGATCGGCGGGCTGGTCACGGCCACATTCCTCACGCTGGTGCTGCTGCCGCTGCTCTATGCCCGCTTCGGGGAAGACCGGGGATGGGAAGACCGGGGATGGCAGGACCGGATCGGAGAAACCGAATGATGCGCGTGGCGTTCATCCTGATGGCACTGGCCGCGCCCGCCAGCGCAACCCCGGCGGCGGCAGCCACGCTCGAGGCCGGCCTGCCGCCTGCCGAAGCCGTGGAGGCAGCGCTCGACGGCCACCCCGCCGTTCTGGCCGCCCGCGCCCGCCTGGAGGCAGCCCGCGCCGAGGCGCGTGCGCTCAGGGCCGGCCCGCACGAGTTCGAGGCAAGCGTTTCCTTCATGCGCCGCCGGATCGACGGCGAGGGCGAATACAGCGAATATGATGCAGCGCTCACCCGCGCCATCCGCCTGCCGGGGAAGGCAGCCCTTGATCGCAGGATGGGCGCAGCGGGTGTGCGGATGGCCACGGACATGGCCGATGATGCGCGCCACCAGGCGGCCGTCCAGCTTAACGACCTCTGGTGGGACTGGCTCGGCGCTGCAGCGGAAGCCCGCGTGCTCGATGATGCCAGCAGCACCGCCGGGGCCGCCCTTGACGCGGCGCGACAAAGGGTGGCGCTGCGCGATGCAGCCCCGCTGGAAGGCGACCAGGCCGAAATCGCCCTCGGCACGGCCCGCGCAGCCGCGCGCGCGGCGCATGGCCGGGCGGGCGCTGCACGGGCAAGCCTTGCAGCGCAATTTCCGGCCCTGCCCCTGCCCGCGCAAGCGCCGCCCCTTCCCGATCCGGCCCTGCCGCCCGAAGGGCTGGACCATCTGGCCCAACTTGTCGTTGAGCGCAGCCACGAGATCGGCGCGGCAGCCGCCGAGGCCGAGCGCATGGGCGCACGCGCCGAACGGGCAAGGCATGACCGGCTGGCCGACCCGTCGATCGGCGTTCGCGGCTTTTCCGAGCGCGGTGGCGAGGAACGGGGTGTCGGCCTTCTCCTTTCCGTTCCGCTGGGGGGCGCCCATCGCCGTGCGCGCGCCGACGAGGCGGGTGCCAGCGCCAATGCAGCGCAGGCGGACCTGGCTGCCAGACGGCATGACATCACAGCCCTTGCCGGGCGGGACAGGGCGCTCGCCGAAGCCGCCCTTGCCGCATGGCGCGAAGCAGGCGCGGCAGCGCAGGCGGCGCAATCGGCCGCCCGCCGCATGGCGAAGGGCCATGCGCTGGGCGGGATCGACCTGACTGACCGCCTCTATGCCGAGCGGCAGGCACAGGAGGCAGCCCTTGCCGAAGCGTCTGCCCGCACGGAAGCCCTGCGCGCCATCGCCCGGATCCGGATCGACAGCCACACGCTGTGGATGCACGCCGAAGACGGGCACGAGGCCATGCCGTCACCCGCAACCCTTGCACGCTGAAAAGGACAATCCCCCGATTGCAAGGCGGCAAACCCCGGTGCAAGACAGGCGCATGAGCAAGGACAAGCAGAAAAACCCCGCCCCCGGCGCCGAAGACTGGGCCGGCATCCGTGGCGAGCGCTGGCTCGCCGATCTCGACCGTTTCGAAGCGATGCTCGCCCCGATCGGCGAAAGCCTGCTCGAAGCCGCCGAACTCGCGCCCGGCGCCCATGTGCTCGATGTCGGCTGCGGCGGCGGCTGGACGACACGGCAGATCGCGCGGCAGGTGGGGCCGGGCGGGACTGCAACCGGGCTTGACATCGCGCCCATGCTGGTGGCCGAAGCCGCGCGCCGGGCCGCGGCCGAAGGGCTGCAGAACATCCGCTTCCAGCTGGGCGATGCCGCGCATATCGTGCCGGAAGGCGCGCCCTTCGACAGGCTGATGTCACGCTTCGGCGTGATGTTCTTCGAGGATCCGCACGCCGCCTATGCCAGCCTTGCGCAATTGCTGGCGGCGGGTGGCCGCATGGATCTCGCGGTGTGGGCGGCCCCGTCCGAAAACCCGTGGATGACGGAAATGCGCGCCGCTGTCGGCCGCCACCTGCCGCTGCCCAAGCCCGATCCGCGCGCCCCCGGCCCCTTCCAGCTGGCCGACGAAGCCTATCTTCTCGACATCCTGGCCAGTGCCGGGCTCGAATCCGTGTCGCTTGATCTCAGGCGGGCCGAGCAGGTGATCGGCGGGCCGGGCCTGAATCCATCGGAAGTCGTCGATTTCGCGCTCAGGGCCTTTGCCGTGGCCGAGCTTCTGGACAATGCCTCGCCAGCCAGGCGCGCCGCCGTGCGCGACGATCTGGAACAGGTCTATGCCCGCCACCACAGGCCCGAAGGGGTGGTGATGGACGCGGCCTGGATCCATGTGAAGGCGCACAAGCCGGGCTGACCGCCGGCCGGAAATGCCCTTCCCCGCCACACAAGCCAGCAGCAGGGGGATCAGGCGGCGAAAGGCCCATCAGGCGGCCGGTATTACCCCGGCCGTCACGGCATCGCCTGTCCAGCGGATGGAAAAGGCGCCCCGCAGGTCGCCGGCCTCGAAGTCGATGGCCTTGTCTTCGGGATAGCGCGCGTCGATGGCCTTCTGCACATCGGGCGCAATGGCCTTGCCATGGCAGGCAAGGCACATGGGCTGGGCCGGAATGGCGCGCATCCAGCGATATTCGGCCCCGCCACCATCGGCTTGCCCGGTTGCGACGCGCACGACGGCCGCGCGGACCACGGGCCGGCCTTCGGCATCGACGGGGCCGCGAATCCAGGCGGACATGGTCTCGCGCTCGAAGGCATCGGGTTTGGCGACAGGGTTGCGCGCCTTCAGGGCCGTGCGCCTGACAGTGGCGCCGCTTTCCTCGGAAAGCCGCTCGGCGATCGCGGGGGCGACGCTGGCGCAGGTATCGATGGCGCCGACATGGCCGCCCGCCGCGATGGCGGACTTCAGCGCCACCTGCAGTTCCTGCTGAAAGGCGTTGGCCAGCCCTGCGGAGCGGGCGGCGAGTTCGGCCTCACGCCCTTCGGGCAGGGTCGGAACGGCTTCACCGCACCCGGCAAGGCCGCCAAGCAGGATCAGGGCAAGGGCAACGGGCCCGGCGCGTCTTTCTGCAGTCATCGATCCGTCCCCCTTCAGTCCGTCATTCGGTCGTCAGCTGGCCGTCAGTGCCTTCAGGCGCCATCCCGATGCAACGAGATTGCCTTCGGCATGGGCTGAGGCGACGGCGGCTTCCAGCGCCTCGCGCTCGGCATCCAGCAGGGCCAGTTGCGTCTTCATGCCCACCTTCACCTCCAGCCGGGTCGCGCGCAGCGCTTCGGCGGCGGCAGCCTCGCGGCGGCTGACGGCAGCGGCAACCTTGCGGGCTGCCATCACGGCTTCATAGGCAGCAACCGTCTCGGCTTCGAGCTGCGCACGCGCGCCATCACGCGCGGCATCGGCTGCCCGCCGGCCAGCCGAGGCTTCGGCAATCCGCCCGGCGCGGCCGCCATCGAAAAGGGTCCATTTCGCCCGCACGCCGACAATGGCCTGGTCCGCCGTATAATCGGGGAAGAACTGGTCGCGCACGGCAGAGGCTTCGGCAAAGGCGCCGACTGTCGGCAGCCAGTCCGCCCGGGCGGCGCGCTGCTGCGCTGCGGCGGCTTCGGCTGCCTTTTCCGACGCCCTGAGGCCGGGGTTCGCCGCAAGCGCCGCGGCCACGGCATCGGCGCGGCTGGGCGGGGCTTCCGGCGGTGGCGGCAGGGCGGCAAGCCCTTCCGGCTCAAGGCCGGTCAGGGCGCGAAACCGGGCCTTAACGCCCGCTTCCTGCCCGAGGGCCGCTTCCAGCCCGGCCTCGGCCTCGGCAAGGCGGGCGCGCGCCTGCGACAGATCCGTCGAGGCGGCCTCGCCTGCCTTGTAGCGCAAGGCGGCCTGGCGCTCGATTTCGGTCATCTGGGCAAGCTGGGCGCGCCGCAGGGTCACTTCGCGGCCAGTCGTCAGAACCATGGCATAGGTGCCAGCGACTTCGGCCGCCAGCATCGCGCGGGTCATGTCGCGCCCGGCTTCGGCGGCCTCGTGCCCGGCGCGCGCAGCGGCGCGCCCAGCCATGATGCGGCCACCGGCGAACAGGGGCTGTTCCAGCGTCACCTGGCCCATGCGGGGCGTCACATCATCCTCGACAAGGCCGAAATAGCCCTTCGGATCCAGACGGCCGGTGCCCACCATGCCCATGGCGCTGAGCGTCGGCAGCGTGGCGCCCCGCGCCTGCGAAAGCCGCGCGCGCGCCGCATCGACACCCGCCTCGGCTTCGCGCGCCGTGGGGGATGAGGCAAGCGCCGAAGCCACGGCTTCATCGAGCGTGAGGGCCATGGCGGGCGTTGCAGCCAGAAGGGCAGCCAGACCCGCTCCGAAAGCTGCCTGACGCCGCAGGCGGGCAGGGTCAGCGAAAGGCATTGCCGGACTGGATTCCAAGCTTCTTGAAGACAATGGCGGCAGGGCAGAAGCCCGTGAAGGCTGATTGCAGCAGGTTGAAGCCTGCAAAGGCCGTGAGCGCCAGCCACCAGATATTGACCGTGACGGCCAGAGTCACGCTGAGCAGCACGACAATGCCCGCAAATGCAAAAACGGCGCGATCGAGATTCATGGCATCAACTCCTGCAAGATCAACAAAGGGAGAAGCCCGCCCGGCAACCGGTCAGCGGTCTCGCAGCTTGTTCACACCCATCACCTGAAGGGCCAGCTTCTCGTAGAAGGGTTCGCTCTCGCCGCGACGCACCTTCATCAGGAAATATTTCTCGAAGGCGATCTTGGCGAGATGGACCCACTTGCCGCTGGACGACCAGTTGGTGTTGCGCGGCGGGATCTGGGGCTGCGCCACGAAGGCGACACCGCCATCGCCGAAATCGGCAAGGCAGATGGCGTTCCAGCTTGCTTCCCAGCTCGGCTCCTTGCCGTCCAGCAGGTCGGAAATATTGTGGGCGATGGCGGTCACCATCGATTCGATCATGAAGCCGGTTTTCGGAACACCGACGGGCACCGGGGTCGGGCCGGTGGGCGGAATGGCGACACAGACGCCAAGACCGAACACATTGGGGAATGCAGGGTTGCGCTGGTGCCTGTCGATCAGGACAAAGCCGCGCGGGTTCACCAGCCCCTCGATGCCATGGATGGCCGGCACGCCACGGAACGGCGGCATCAGCATGGCCAGACCGAAATCGAGGCTGTGCTCCTTCTTGACCGCGCCGTCCTCGCCCACCTCCTCGATGTGCATGGTGCCGGGCTCAACGGATTTGACGCGGCTGTTGGTGACCCACTTGATGTGGCGGTCGCGCATCTCGCTTTCCAGAAGCGCCTTGGTGTCACCCACGCCATCGAGGCCGAGGTGGCCGATATAGGGTTCGGGCGTGACGAAGGTGATCGGCACGCGGTCACGCACCTTGCGCTTCTTCAGCTCGGTATCGAGCAGCATCGCGAATTCATAGGCCGGGCCGAAACAGGATGCGCCCTGCGCCGCGCCGACAACAACGGGTTTCGGGTCGGCCACGATCCGGTCGAAAAGGTCCGCCGCCTTGTGGGCATGATGCGTCTCGCAAATGGAGACGGTGTTGGCATCCGGTCCGAAGCCCTCGATCTCGTCGAAGGCGAGGTGCGGGCCGGTGGCGATGACCAGCCAGTCATAGGAAACGTCGGTGCCGTCGTTCAGCTCGATCCGGTTTTCGGCCGGATGCACGCGCTTCGCGCCGACCGATGTGAAACCGATCTTCTTGCGCTCCATCACGGGCCTCAGTTCGACCCTCAGCGCCTCGGGCTCGCGCATGCGCACAGCGACCCAGGGGTTGGAGGGAACGAACCAGTAATCCTCGCTGTTGGAAACGACCATCACCTCGGCCCGGCCCTTGACGGCATCGGCAATCTCGTAGGCGGCAATCGTTCCCCCGAGACCCGCTCCAAGCACAACGATCTTCGGCAACGCCATCGGAACCCTCCTTACGCTCTTCATTCATCGCCGCACCGAAGGCCTGACCGCAGTTTTCAGCGATGCAGCCTTACGAGCAGTTATGCTTGACTGTATATTAGGATTGTAAGATATAAGCAAGTCATAATTAGTGCGGCCTGCCGGATACCGGGCGGCCAGCCAGAGACGAAAGGTTTGCCCCGATGTTCGGCTTCCTGCGCAAGACCTCAGAGCGCGACATCGCCCCCACGACGCTTGCCGGCCTGCTTGATGAAGGCAAGGCGCTGGTGGTGGACGTGCGCGAACCGCATGAATTCACGGCCGGGCACATACCGGGCGCCATCAATCTTCCGCTTTCCCGATTCGCGCCCGACCAGCTGCCGGACCCGCAAGGGCGGCTGCTGGTTCTCGCCTGTGCGGCGGGTGGCCGGTCAGGCCGGGCGATGGCCGCCTGCGACGCGGCCCGCGCCGCGGTCGAGGGGCATCTGGCCGGCGGGCTTGGCGCCTGGGTCTCGGCTGGTCTTCCTGTCGAGCGGGGGGCCTGAGAAATGGTGCGGACGATGGCACTCAAGATGACACGCGCCCGCGCGGTTGCCCTGCTGGCCGTGGCGGGCGCCCTGGCGGCATGCGGCACGGATGAACAGCCGGCACAGGAAACGGCTGCCGTCGCGCCCACGGGCGAGCGGCTGACACTGCAGCCCGCCCGAATCGCGGACGTGGCCGAAGTCGGCGCCACCATCACCACGCGCGACATGGCCGAGGCCCGCGCCCGGATTCCGGGCATCCTCAGCGAACTGCGCGTCCGCGAAGGCGACCAGGTCGCCGCCGGCCAGACGATCGCCCGCATCACCGACACGCGCCTCGGCCAGGAACAGTCGGCGGCAGCTGCAATGGCCGCCGCCGCCGAAGCCGGAGCCGCCCGCGCCCGTGCCGATTATGAGCGCATCGCCTTCCTTCACGCCAACGGAGTCTATGCCAAGGCAAGGCTGGATGAAGCGACTGCGGCCGTGAAGGCTGCCGAAGCCCAGCGCGACGCCGCGCGCGCGCAGGCGGGCGCGGTCAGCGCCGTTGCCGGGCAGGGGGCCATCGCGGCGCCGGCCGCCGGCCGGGTGCTGCGCACCGATATACCGCAAGGCTCGGCCGTGGCGCCGGGCATGGTGATCGCTACCATCACGGCAGGCCCGCCCGTCGTGCGGCTCGACGTGCCGGAGGCGCTCGGCCGTTCGCTGGCGCCGGGTGCCGCCGTGCGCGTTGCCGGTCTTGCCGGCCGCCCGGCAGACGCCAGCTTCGAGGGCCGTGTCACCAAGGTCTATCCCGGCATTTCGGGCGGGCGGCTGACGGCTGACGCCGAAATCCCCGGTATTTCGCCCATGCTGGTCGGTCAGCGCGTGACAGCTAGTGTCGATGTCGGAATCCGCGAGGCGCTGGTGGTGCCCGAACGCTTCATCACCCGCCGCTTCGGCCTGCATTTCGCAACCCTGCTGTCGGCGGATGGCAAGCGCGCCTCAGAGGTTCCGGTCGAGGTGCGCCCGCTTCCCGGTGGCGGCTTCGAACTTCTTTCCGGCCTGAAGGCCGGTGACGTGCTTGTGGCGCCAGCTGCGGCGGGGGCTGCGCAATGATCGCGCGCCCTCCCCTCGGCATCGCCGGGCGGCTCACCGCGGCCACGATCCAGTCACCGCTCACGCCGCTCATCCTGCTGGCCAGCATCCTCGTCGGCCTGCTGGCGCTGCTGTCGATCCCGCGCGAGGAGGAACCGCAGATTTCGGTTCCCATGGTCGATATCGAGATGATGGTGCCGGGCATGTCGGCTTCCCAGGTGGTCGAGCATGTCGGCAAGCCGCTCGAGGAAATCCTCATGGCGACGCCGGGGGTCGAGCATGTCTATGTGCAGGCGCGCGACCATGGCGTGATGGTGACGGCGCGCTTCATCGTCGGCTCCCGCCCCGAGGACGCAGCCGTGCGCGTGCACGAGCGGCTGCAGGCCAATGCCGACCGGGCGCCCCCCGGCACGCAATGGCCCAAGGTGACGGTGCGCGGAATCGACGACGTGCCGATTCTGGTGCTCACCCTGTCCCCTGAAGCCGACGTCGCCGACCGCTGGACCGATCGCGATCTGCGGCGCATCGCCGAGCGCCTGCGCACGGAAATGCTGAAGGTGCCCGACATCGGTCTCACCTTCATCGTCGGCGGGCAGACCGACGCCATCCGCATCGTGCCCGACCCGGCCCGCCTGGCGGCCCATGGCGTGCCGCTTTCGGCCGTGATGGAAAGTGTCGGGCAGGCCGCCCGGCAGATGCCTGTCGGCACGGTGCGCCAGCAGGGTGATGCCACCATGCTGGTGGCCGGCAACGGCGTTTCATCGGCTGCCGAGCTGGAAAGGCTGATGCTGCGCTCGGTGACGGGCGCACCCGTCTATCTGTCCGACGTCGCCGATGTCTCCCTTGGTGCGTCCGACACGCAGGCGAGGGTGTGGCGGCTGGAAGCCCCTGCTACAGGTGAAGGCGCGGGCGAAAAGCGCTGGACCATGGCCCCCGCAGTATCAGTTGCCATCGCCAAGCGCACGGGCGCCAACGCCGTCACGGTCTCGCAGACGGTGGAGCACCGGCTTGACCAGATGCGCGGCCAGCTCCTGCCTGACGGGCTGAAGGTCGACATCACCCGCAACTATGGCGAAACCGCCAACGAGAAGGCGAACGAGCTTCTCTTCCACCTGGCCCTTGCCACCGTTTCCATCGTGCTGCTGGTCGGCTTCGCGGTGGGCTGGCGCGAGGCAGCGGTGACGGCGATCGTCATCCCGACGACGATCCTGCTTACGATGTTCGCCTCCAACCTGATGGGCTATACCATCAACCGGGTGAG
>CAYMZC010000090.1:0-10135 GCA_964394815.1 uncultured Sandaracinobacter sp.
GGAACAGGATGGACGTCAGCGTGCACATCAGCAGGATGTTCATATATTCGCCCAGGAAGAACAGGGCGAAGGTCATGGACGAATATTCCACCTGATAGCCGGCAACCAGTTCGGCTTCCGCTTCCGGAAGATCGAAGGGCGGGCGGTTGGTTTCGGCCAGCGCCGAGATCAGGAAGACGATTCCCATGGGAAACAGCAACGGGTTGAAGATGTTGCCGTTCAGGAAACCCAGGATGTTGCCGCGCTGGCTTTCGACGATGTCGGAGAGGTTGAAGCTGGAGGCATAGAGCACGACCGTGACGAGAACGAAGCCGAGGGAGACTTCGTAGGACACCATCTGCGCCGCCGAGCGCAGGCCGCCGAGGAAGGGGTATTTCGAGTTGGAGGCCCAGCCCGACATGATGATGCCATAAACGCCCATCGACGAGATGGCGAAGAGGAAGAGCACGCCGACATTGATGTCGGAGAGCACCCAGCCGGCATCGAAGGGAATGACAGCCCAGGCGACCAGCGCCAGCACGAAGCTGATGATGGGCGCGATGAAGAAGACACCCTTGTTCGCGCCCGAAGGAACGATCGTTTCCTTCAGGAACAGCTTGAGGCCATCCGCGAAGGGCTGGAGGATGCCGATGGGGCCGACGACGTTCGGGCCGCGGCGCATCTGCATCATCGCCCAGACCTTGCGGTCCACCCAGGTGGACAGCGCCATGGCGAGCATGACAGGCAGCGCAATCAGCAGGATCAGCGCGAGATGGGCCACGACATAGCCGCCGATCTCACCCAGAAAGCCCTGGAACCATTCGACGATCATTCCGCGGCCTCCAGAACGGCCGGCGCGCGGCCTTCGAGAATCTCGGCGACACAGGCCCGCATGGTCGGGCTGGCGCGCAGGATCGGGTTGGTGGAATAGAAATCGCGCACCGGGCGCTTCGCGGGGCCGGATGGCGTGCCGGCGGAAAGCTGCGCCGGCTGCCAGCTGGCCGAAACCATGCCCTCCTGGCCCAGTTCGGGCCATTCGGCGGCGATCCGGGCGCGCAGCTGGTCGGCATTGTCATAGCCGAGGCGGATGCCCAGCACATCGGACAGGGCGCGGAAGATCGTCCAGTCCTCGCGCGCGTCGCCCGGCGGGAAGGTGGCGCGTAGCGATCGCTGCACCCGGCCTTCCATGTTGACATAGGTGCCGGGCTTTTCGGCCCATGCAGCTGCCGGAAGGATGATGTCTGCGGTGGCGGCGCCGGCATCCCCGTGGGAACCGACATAGATCTTCACGGCCGCGGCGAACGGCGCAAGCTCGATCTCGTCCACACCCAGAAGGAACAGCACGGATGGCGGGCTGGCCACCATGGCGTCAAGCCCCTCCCCTGCCCAGCCGGTCATCATCGCGCCAAAGCGCGAGGCAGCCGTGTGCAGGATGTTGAAGCCGTTCCAGCCATCCTTGACGAGATGCGGCGCAAGTGCATGGGCCGCAGCGAGCACGGCGGGCGTGGCGTTGCGGCTGCCGAGGATGAGGGCCGGGCGCTGGGCGGCCGTCAGCCTTTCGAGTGCGGCGCCAGGCAGGTTGGCAAGAATGCCCATGTCGTCGCCGAGGTTGGTGACGGGGTAGCTCGGATCGAGGCCTTCGCCGATTCGGAAGACGACGGCGCCGCCCCGGCGCACCGCCTTGCGGATGCGGCTGTTGACCAGCGGCGCATCCACACGCGGGTCGGCCCCGACGATCAGCACCACGTCCGCCGTCTCGAGGGCTGCAATGCCGGTGTTGAAGCGCCAGTGGGCGGCAGGGCCTTCATAGGCTGCGCCGTCGGTGCGGCATTCCAGCCGCTTCGAGCCGAGGCCAGTCAGCAGATCCTTTGCAGCCACCAGATCCTCTACCGCGCAGAGATCGCCGGCGATCGCGGCGACCTGTTCGCCGGGCTTGCCCTCGAGCGCCTTTGCAACGGCGGCGAAGGCCTGTGCCCAGCTGGCGGGCTGCAGCTTGCCGTTCACGCGCACCCATGGCCGGTCGAGCCGGCGCTCCTTCAGGCCATCGGCCGAGAAGCGGGCGGTATCCGAAATCCATTCCTCGTTCACATCGTCGTCAAGGCGCGGCGTGACGCGCACGACAGCGCCGGACCGGCTGCCGATCACGATGTTGGAACCGACCGCGTCCATCACGTCGATGCCGTCGGTGCGCTTCAGTTCCCAGGGGCGGGCCTGGAAGGCCGTGGGCTTGGAAGTGAGCGCGCCGACCGGGCAGAGGTCGATCACATTGCCCGAAAGTTCGGAGCTGACCGCCTTTTCCAGATAGGAGGTGATCTGCATGTTCTCGCCGCGGTAGAGCGCGCCGATTTCCTCGACGCCCGCCACTTCCTCGGAAAAGCGAACGCAGCGGGTGCAGTGTATGCAGCGCGTCATCACCGTCTTGATGAGCGGGCCCATGTGCTTTTCGGTGACGGCGCGCTTGTTCTCGTCAAAGCGGCTGAAACCCTTGCCATAGGCCATGGCCTGGTCCTGCAGGTCGCATTCGCCGCCCTGGTCGCAGATGGGGCAATCCAGCGGGTGGTTGATGAGCAGGAACTCCATCACCCCCTCGCGGGCCTTGCGCACCTTGTCGCTTTCGGTGGTGATCACCTGGCCTTCGGCGGCGGGCAATGCGCAGCTTGCCTGCGGCTTGGGCGGGCCGGGCGACACCTCGACAAGGCACATGCGGCAATTGCCGGCAATCGACAGGCGCTCATGGTAGCAGAAGCGCGGTATCTCCTTGCCGGCCAGTTCGCAGGCCTGCATCACGGTGGCGCCTGCCGGCACCTCCACTTCGATCCCGTCTACGGTCAACTTGGGCATGGCTTACTCCGCCGCCTGCGGCAGGCCGGGCACCTGTGCGAACCCGCGCCTACTGGCGATGCGTGCTTCGATTTCGGGGCGGAAATGGCGGATCAGGCCCTGGATCGGCCAGGCGGCCGCGTCGCCGAGGGCGCAGATGGTATGGCCTTCCACCTGTGTCGTCACATCGAGCAGCGTGTCGATTTCATGGGGTTCGGCATCGCCGGTCGCGAGCCGTTCCATCACCCGCCACATCCAGCCGGTGCCTTCGCGGCACGGCGTGCACTGGCCGCAGCTTTCATGCTTGTAGAAATAGCTGATGCGGGCAATCGCGCGGATGATGTCGGTGGATTTGTCCATCACGATCACCGCCGCCGTGCCGAGGCCCGACTTCAGGTCGCGCAGGCCGTCGAAATCCATCGGCGCGTCCATGATCTGGTGCGCGGGCACCAGCGGCACCGACGATCCGCCCGGAATGACGGCGAGCAGATTGTCCCAGCCGCCGCGAATGCCGCCGCAATGCGTCTCGATCAGTTCGCGGAAGGGCACGCTCATCGCCTCTTCCACCACGCACGGGCGGTTCACATGGCCGGAAATCTGGAACAGCTTGGTGCCGGCGTTGTTGGGCCGGCCGAAGCTGGCGAACCAGTCGGCGCCGCGACGCAGGATGGTGGGAACGACGGCGATCGATTCGACATTGTTGACCGTGGTCGGGCAGCCATAGAGGCCAACGCCGGCCGGGAACGGCGGCTTCAGGCGCGGCTGGCCCTTCTTGCCCTCGAGGCTTTCGATCATCGCGGTTTCCTCGCCGCAGATGTAGGCCCCGGCGCCACGGTGGACGAAGACGTCGAAGTCATAGCCCGAGCCACAGGCATTCTTGCCCAGGAAGCCCTTTGCATAGGCTTCCTCGACCGCCGCGAACAGCACCTCTGCCTCGCGGATATATTCGCCGCGGATGTAGATATAGGCCGCCCGCGCCCGCATGGCGAAGCCGGCGATCAGCGCCCCCTCGACCAGCTTGTGCGGATCGTGGCGGATGATCTCGCGATCCTTGCAGGAGCCGGGCTCGGATTCATCGGCGTTGATGACGAGGAAGGATGGCCGGCCATCCTTCGATTCCTTGGGCATGAAGCTCCACTTCATGCCGGTGGAGAAGCCGGCGCCGCCGCGCCCGCGCAGCCCCGAATCCTTCACCGCCTGGATGATCGCGTCCTGGCCTA
This sequence comes from uncultured Sandaracinobacter sp., assembly GCA_964394815.1. Lineage (GTDB taxonomy): Bacteria > Pseudomonadota > Alphaproteobacteria > Sphingomonadales > Sphingomonadaceae > Sandaracinobacteroides. Next base: position 4,020 of record CAYMZC010000090.1, read on the forward strand.
TCGCCATCAGCGATTTCGTGTCGGCCCAGTCACCGCGTTTCATCGCATGCTCGATGCCCCACGGCTGGAAGCCGTAGAGGTTGGTGAAGATACGGTCCTTGTCAGCCAGCATGGGCCATGTCCTTCAGCGTCGTCGGCCCGCCTTCCGGGCAGCTCGCCTGCCGGCCGGTCTGGCTGCCGGGCTTCGGCGCGCGGCCGGCAATCAGGTCATCGAGGATGGCCGACATGCTCTCGTAGGTCAGGTCCTCGAAATTGTCGTCGTTGATCTGAACCATGGGGGCGTTGGCGCAGGTGCCCATGCATTCCACCTCGGTCAGGGTGAAAAGGCCGCCGTTGGTGATCGCGCCCTTCTTCAGCCCCTTGTCATGGCAGGCGCGCATCACGTCGTCGGAGCCGCGCAGCATGCAGGGGGTGGTGCCGCACACCTGAACGTGGAAACGGCCGACCGGCTGCAGATTGTACATGGTGTAGAAGGTGGCGACCTCGAGCGCGCGGATCTTCGGCATGCCGATCTGCGCCGCCACATATTCGATCACCGGCAGCGGCAGCCAGGCAACGCCCGTCTGCTCGCGCATCTGATATTGCGCCAGCCAAAGCAGCGGCATGATGGCCGATGCCTCGCGCCCCTTGGGATAACGGCCGATGATCTCCTCGGCCCTGGTGGCGTTTTCTGCCGTCCACTGGAAATCGCTGTAGTCGCTCACCGGTCAACCTCGCCGAACACGATGTCGAGGCTTCCAAGCACGGCCGGCGCGTCGGCCAGCATGTGCCCCTTCAGAAGGAAGTCCATCGCCTGCAAATGGCTCATCCCCGTCGCGCGGATGTGGCAGCGATAGGGTTTGTTCGTCCCGTCCGAGACGAGATAGATGCCGAATTCGCCCTTGGGGCTTTCTGTCGCCACATAGACTTCGCCCGGCGGCACCTTGAAGCCCTCGGTATAGAGCTTGAAGTGATGGATGAGCGCTTCCATCGAACGCTTCATCTCGCCCCGCTTCGGCGGCGCCACCTTGCGGTCGAGCGTCGCGATCGGCGCGCCCTTCAGATGCTCGAGCCTGTTGAGGCACTGCTCGATGATGCGGAGCGACTGGCGCATTTCTTCCACGCGCACCATGAAGCGGTCGTAGCAGTCGCCATTGTTGCCCACCGGAACCTCGAAATCGAGGTCGGCATAGATTTCATAGGGCTGGGACTTGCGCAGATCCCAGGGGATGCCGGACGCGCGGAGGCACGGGCCGGTGAAGCCCCAGGCAATGGCGTCCTTGGCGGAGATGACGCCGATGTCGACATTGCGCTGCTTGAAGATGCGGTTGTTGATGACGAGGGTGGTCACCTCGTCCAGCACCGTCGGGAAATGGGCGATGAACGCGCGGATGTCCTCGGCCAGGCCCTCGGGCATGTCCTGGTGGACGCCGCCGGGGCGGAAATAGGCCGCATGCATGCGCGCACCGGAGACTCGCTCCGAGAAGCGGTAGATCTTTTCCCGCTCGGCGAAGAGCCAGATGATGGGCGTCAGCGCGCCCACGTCCATGGCATGGCTGCCCGCGTTCAGGATGTGGTTCGATATGCGCATCAGTTCCGCCCACAGCACGCGGATCACCTGCGCGCGGATCGGAACCTCGACGCCCATCAGCTTCTCGATGGCAAGCACATAGCTGTGCTCCATCGACATGGGCGAACAATAGTCCAGGCGGTCCATATAGGGCAGCGCCTGAAGGTAGGTCTTGTATTCGCACAGCTTTTCGGTGCCGCGGTGCAGCAGGCCGATGTGCGGGTCGCAGCGCTCGATGACTTCGCCGTCAAGCTCCAGCACCAGGCGAAGCACGCCATGGGCCGCCGGGTGCTGCGGCCCGAAGTTGATCATGTAGTTCTGGATCTTCGTGTCAGGCGTGACCAGTGTCGGGTCGATCACCTGGCCTTCCAGTGTCACGGTCTCGGGCGCGTGGGTCATTGTCCGCCCTCCTGTCCTTCGGCCTTTTCATCGCCGGGCAGCTTCCAGTTCCCTTCCCAGGGAGACAGGAAGTCGAAGTTGCGGAAGTCCTGCTTCAGCCGCACCGGCTCGTAGATCACGCGCCCATGCTCCTCGGAGTAGCGCAGCTCGACATGGCCGGTCAGCGGGAAGTCCTTGCGGAAGGGATGCCCTTCGAAGCCATAGTCGGTGAGGATGCGGCGGAGGTCCGGATTGTTCTCGAAGAAGATGCCGTAGCAGTCCCAGGTCTCGCGCTCGAACCAGCCGGCGCAGGGGAAAAGCGCCGTCACGGAGGGCACGGCCTCGACTTCGTCCGTCGTCACCTTCACCCGGATGCGGCGGTTATGCTTCATCGAAAGCAGGTGATAGTTCACCTCGAACCGCTCGGCCCGATCGGGATAGTCGGCGCCGCAGATGTCGAGCAGCTGCTCATAGGCAAGATCGGGCGTGTCGCGAAGCGTGCGCAGGACCAGCGCGATGGATTCGCGGCGCACCAGAAGCGTCAGCTCGCCGACAGCCTCGGCGGCGTCGATCACATGCTCGCTCAGGATGGAAAGCGCGCGCTCGGCGACACCCTCGTTTCCGGCAACGGCGGGAACATGGCTCATCGCTTGGGCTCCTAGCGCTCGAACGTGCCGGCGCGGCGGATCTTCCGCTGCAGCGCCATGATGCCATAGAGCAGCGCCTCGGCGCTCGGCGGGCAGCCGGGCACATAGATGTCGACCGGAACGATCCGGTCACAGCCGCGCACGACCGAGTAGCTGTAATGATAATAGCCGCCGCCATTGGCGCAGCTTCCCATCGAGATGACGTAGCGCGGCTCGGGCATCTGATCATAGACGCGGCGGAGCGCAGGGGCCATCTTGTTGCACAGCGTGCCGGCCACGATCATCACGTCGGACTGGCGTGGCGAAGCGCGCGGCGCAGCGCCGAAGCGCTCCATGTCGTAATCCGGCATGGAGGCGTGCATCATCTCGACGGCGCAGCAGGCAAGGCCGAAGGTCATCCACCAGAGCGAGCCGGTGCGCGCCCAGTGCGTCAGATCCTCGAGGCTGGTGACAAGGAAGCCCTTGTTGTCCAGCTCCTTGCCGACATCGGCAAAAAACTGGTCACCGGCGGAAAGCGGGGTGCCATCGGGCCGCACGAGGCCGCCCGATGCCTTGCTGGCGCCGGGGGCGCCGGCTGTGTTCAGGGCGCCGGGGGCGCCGGAGGCGAGAGCGTTGCCCATCATTCCCAGTCCAGAGCTCCCTTCTTCCATTCATAGATGAAGCCGACCGTGAGAACGCCGAGGAAAAGCATCATGGAGCCCCAGGCGAAAACGAGATCCGGCCCCATTTCCTTCAGGCTGACAGCCCAGGGAAAGAGGAAGGCAACCTCGAGGTCGAAGATGATGAACAGGATAGACACAAGATAGAAGCGCACGTCGAACTGGCCGCGCGCGGACGAGAAGGCGGGGAAGCCGCTTTCATATTCCGACAGCTTGCCGCTGTAGGGCTTGTTCGTGCCGACCACGTTCGAGACGAGGATCGGCAGGGCCACGAAGGCGAGCGCGAACAGGATCGCGACGCCGAAGAAGAGAAGAATCGGGAGATACTCCCGTCCGATGTCGGCAAGCTCTGGCATGGCGGTTCCTCTAGGGAAGCTGGCGCGGCCCGGCAAGCATCAGAATGGCCGCAATGACCATGCCGCCGAGCGGAAAACCGGGGTCTGCTAGCGCAGCGCTCCGGCAACCAGCCTGTGCAGCCTCGAATGGATCTGGTCATTGGCGGCGATCACCTCGCGGCGCTCCACCATCTGTTCGCTGCCGCGGAAGTCGGTCACGAAGCCGCCGGCCTCCTTCACCAGAAGCATGCCGGCCGCCACGTCCCAGTGGCTCAGCCCCTGTTCCCAGAAGCCATCGAAACGCCCGGCCGCGACCCAGGCGAGATCGAGGCTCGCGGCACCGAAGCGGCGGATGCCGGCGACTTCGGGCATGACATTGTGGAGGATCGACTCGAACTCGGCCTGCTTGCCATGGCCCATGTAGGGAATGCCGGTGGCAAGCAGCGCCTGATCGAGATCGCGCCGCCCCGAAACCCTGAGCCTTGCGTTGTGAAGCCAGGCGCCACGCCCGCGCTCGGCCCAGAAACTCTCGTCCGTCAGCGGCTGGTAGATCATGCCGGCCACCACCACGCCCAGATGCTCGACGGCGATCGATATGGCGAAATGGGGAATGCCGTGCAGGAAATTGCTGGTGCCATCCAGCGGGTCGATGATGAAGCGCGGCGAATCCGCTTCCTCGCCTGGAATCTCTCCGCCCTCTTCCAGCAGGAAGCCCCAGCCAGGCCTCGCCTTCTGCAGTTCCTCGACAAGGGTGTTCTCGGCTGCCCTGTCGGCCTGCGAGACGAAATCCGCCGGCCCCTTGCGGGACACCTGAAGCTGGCTGACCTCGCCGAAGTCGCGGCGCAGGCGCGGCGCCGCCTTGCGGCAGGCCCGCTCCATGACGGTGATGATGGCGGATTGCGACACGCTGTTCTCCCTTGCGCCGCCATGCCTTCTTCGGCGCGGCGGACGTGGGCCACTCCTGAAGTCGGGCCTCAGTCGGCCCGGCGGACGTAGGCCTGTTCGTAAACGTCGACGATGATGCGCGTGCCGCTTCCGATATGCGGCGGCACCATGATGCGGACGCCATTGTCAAGGATCGCGGGCTTGTAGCTGGACGAAGCCGTCTGCCCCTTCACCACGGCGTCGGCCTCGACGATGGTGCATTCGACCTGATCGGGCAGCTGCACGCTGAGCGGCCGCTCCTCGTAGAGTTCCATGGTGACGTCCATGCCATCCGAGAGGAAGGCCGCTGCATCGCCGAGAAGATCGCGCGGCAGGGTCACCTGATCGTAGGTATCCTTGTCCATGAAGACGAGATTGTCGTCCTCGGCATAAAGATACTGGAAATCCTTGGTATCGAGACGGACCCGTTCCACTGTTTCCGCCGAGCGGAAACGAACGTTGGTCTTGCGGCCGTCGATGAGGTTCTTCATCTCGACCTGCATATAGGCCCCGCCCTTGCCCGGCTGGGTGTGCTGGGTCTTGACGGCGCGCCAGATGCCGCCCTCATACTCGATGATGTTGCCGGGACGGATGTCGACGCCGCTGATCTTCATGGATTCACCTGTGGGCTTGAAAGAGCGTGGCGCGCCTTAGCGCATCGCACGGGCGAATGCCAAGATGGCCTCTGCGGGATCCTCCGCATTCCAGACGCCGGCAGACACCGCGAGGAAATCCGCCCCTGCCTCGACGAGCGGGCGGCAATTGTCGGCGGTGATCCCGCCGATCGCCACGCACGGGATGGGGCTGATCCCGGTCCACCAGGCGAGAATGTCGGGGCTGGCATGATGCGCGACCGTCTTGGTGCCGGTGGGATAAAAGGCCCCGAAGGCGACATAATTGGCCCCGGCCTCCCCTGCCTCCATGGCGAGGTGCCGGCTGTCGTGGCAGGTCACGCCGATCTGGGCGTCATGGCCGAGAAGGCGACGCGCCGATTCGACGCTGCCATCCGACTGGCCGAGATGGACGCCATCGGCGCCACATGCCTTTGCGAGATCGGCGCGGTCGTTCAGGATGAAGGCGACATCATGAGCGGCGCAGATGGGCATCAGCCGGGCCGCCGCCGAAAGGATGGCGTCATCCGGCACGCCCTTCAGCCGCAGCTGATAGGCCGCAACCGGGCCGCCTCCGGACGCGCCGCCCGCCTTGAGCGCAGCGTCAAGGGCTGCCGCATGCGCCTCGATATCGGGCGCCGGCGGCGAAATCAGGTAGAGCTGGCAGGGAGGACGCGCCTCCCTGCCGAACCCGTCGAGACTGTCGGTGGTCCCGCTCATTCCTTGTTAAGATAGATGCGGACGATGCGGTCGAGCAGCGCCAGCGCTTCCTCGCGCGGGCGCTGGAAGCTGTTGCGGCCGATGATCGAGCCATTGCCGCCGCCGTCACGGATGGCGCGGGCATCCTCGTAGACAGCGTCGGCGCCCTTGGTCGCGCCGCCCGAGAAGACGACGAGACGGCGACCGTTGAAGCAGCTCTGCACCACATGGGCGACACGCTTGGCCTGGGTCGACCAGTCGCCGCCCTCATAGGCCTTTTTCGCATCCTTCTGCTCGATATGGTCGGAAGGCAG
>CAYMZC010000091.1:0-10000 GCA_964394815.1 uncultured Sandaracinobacter sp.
CATCGGCGAAACGCTGGGCGAGGCGGATGCCGAAGCCATCGGGCGCGGTTTCGGAACCGTGGTGCGCCGTGGTGGCGGAAAGCTGGTGTGCGTGGGCTATGACGGCCGCCACAGCTCCCCACGGCTGGAGCAGGCGCTGGTCGACGGGCTGGTGGCTGCCGGCTGCGACGTGCTGCGCGTGGGGCTCGGCCCGACGGGGATGCTCTATTACTCCGTATCGGAGCTGGAAGCCGATGGCGGCGTGATGATCACGGGAAGCCATAACCCGCCCAACTACAATGGCTTCAAGATGATGCTGAAGGATCGCCCCTTCTATGGCGCCGACATCCGGGCGCTGGGAGAAGCCGCCATCAACGGGGACTGGGTGCATGGCGAGGGCAGCGCCCGCAAGGCTGACATACTGGACCGCTATGTTGATCGCCTGCTGCGCGATTTCAGCGGCCCGGCCCTTCGCATCGGCTGGGATGCAGGCAATGGCGCAACCGGCGAGGCGCTCGAAAAGCTGCTGAAGCGGCTTCCGGGCGAACATCATGCCCTGTTCACGAAGATCGACGGCAATTTTCCGAACCACCACCCCGACCCGACGGTTGAGGATAATCTCGAGGATCTGCGCCAGCTCGTTGCCGAACAGAAGCTCGATTTCGGCATTGCCTTCGATGGCGACGGCGATCGCATCGGCGCGATCGACGGGGAAGGGCGAATCATCTGGGGGGACCAGCTGCTCGCGATCCTGTCGGAGGCGCTGCTGAAGGAGCTTCCTGGCTCCACCATCATCGCCGATGTGAAGGCCAGTCAGGCCCTTTACGACCGCATCGCCGAACTGGGCGGAAAGCCGCTGATGTGGAAGACGGGCCATTCCCTCATCAAGGCGAAGATGAAGGAGACGGGCGCGCCACTCGCCGGGGAAATGAGCGGGCACATCTTCTTCAAGCACCGCTGGTATGGTTTTGACGATGCGCTGCATGCAGCCATCCGCCTGATCGAGGCCGTGGGCGTGCTGGGCCAATCGCTGACGGCTCTGAAAAGCGCCATGCCCGCTGTCATCAACACGCCGGAGCTTCGATTCCCCTGCTCGGAAGAGCGGAAGTTCGAAGTGGTGCGTGAAGTGCAGGCACGGCTGAAGGCCGAGGGCGCGAATGTCAACGACACGGATGGCGCGCGCGTGAACACGCCCGATGGCTGGTGGCTGCTGCGTGCCTCGAACACGCAGGACGTGCTGGTGGCGCGGGCGGAAGCAAAGGACGATGCCGCGCTTGCCCGGCTGGTGGCCGCCATCGACGCCCAGCTGAAGCTTTCCGGCGTGGAGCGGGTTGCCGTCTCGCACTGAGGCTGACGCGCCCGGGCCTTGCCCATCACGCCGCCGGCATGGCCAATGCTGCGGCGCACAAGAATCCGGTTGCCTCTGCGGCCTTTCCTTGCTATTGTGCAACGCAGCATAGCAATGGAGTGCGGCGAATGTCGCAGGAAAATCCCCCCAAGGCGCCGTCTGCGCGACGCAACGGGACAAGCGGGAACGCTGGCCGCAAGGCCGGACGGACACGCCCCGTAAAGGCGGCATCGGCGGCATCGGCTGCACCGGACGGGGATGCGGCACCGCTGCCCGTCACGAAGGAGATGGCGATGAGCGGCAGCAAAGGCAGCGAACAGGGCGGCGCGGCTGAAACCGTTGCGGGTGAGACCCCGGCAGCCGCCATCTTTTCCGGGATTGAGAAAACGGCCGAGGAGGCTGTGGACGCCGTGAATAAAGCAGCTGCCGAGGCAGTTGCCGAGGTTGGGGCGGGCTTCGGCCAGATGAACGACAGGATGAGCGAGCTGATGGAGAAGAACATGAAAACGATGAGCGAGATGAGCGATTTCGCCAAGGGCAATGTCGAGGCGATGATCGAATCCGCCAAGGCGGCCGGCGTCGCCGCCGAGACCCTTGCCGGCCACTTCGCGGAAACGTCGAAGAAGCATGTCGAGGATGCGCAGGCTGCCTTCAAGGCGGTTACCGGCGCCAAGACTCCCCAGGAATTCTTCCAGGCGCAGAATGACTATGCCAGGTCGCAGTTCGAGAAGGCTGTCGCCAACTGGTCGCAGCTGTCCGAGACCTGGCTGAAGGTTGCCGGTGACGTGGTGCAGCCGATTTCGAACCGCATGGCGCTCGCCGCCGACCAGGTGAAGAAGTCGATGGCGCACTGATCGTCAGCGATCGGTCTCCGGCTTCCGGCTGCGGCCGGTAATGCTCAGGGGGCGGTGGAGCTTTGCTCTGCCGCCCCTTGCTTTTGTGCAGCCAGCAGGAATTCCACATTGCCTTCCGGCCCGGTGATGGGGGAAGGCGTGATGCCCAGCACCCGCCACCCCCGACCCGTGACCCAAGCCGCTGCCTCTTCGCACACGCGCGTATGGACGGCAGGGTCTCTTACCACGCCGCCTTTTCCCACTTCCTGACGGCCGGCTTCGAACTGGGGCTTCACCAGCACGACCAGATGCGCGCCCGGTTTCGCAAAGCCGAGCGCTGCTTCCAGCACCTTCGCCAGCGATATGAAGCTTGCGTCGCAGACGATGATGTCCACCGCTTCGGGGATGTGGGCCGATGTGAGGGCGCGGGCGTTCGTCTGTTCAAGCACCACCACGCGCGGATCCTGCCGCAGCTTCCAGGCCAGCTGGTTGGTGCCCACATCGACGGCGTGGACACGCAAAGCGCCATTGGCGAGCAGAACATCGGTGAAGCCGCCGGTCGAGGAGCCGATGTCCAGCGCCACCGCGCCGGTCACATCGAGGCCGAAATGCTCAAGACCGTGGGCAAGCTTCAGCCCCCCGCGCGAGACCCAGGGATGATCCCGCCCACGCACCTCGATCGCAGCATCGGGCGCCAGCATTTCGCCGGCCTTGGCGAGCTTGCGCTCGCCCGCATAGACCAGCCCTGCCATGATGAGGGCCTGCGCACGCGAGCGACTTTCAGCCAGCCCGCGTTCCACCAGCATCTGGTCTGCCCGCTGCCTGGCCATCAGCCACGGCTCCGGATCTTTGCCGCTGCCCCTTGAGCGAGGTTCCAGGCCGTCACGTCAGGCCCGCGCGCCCTCGTTCACGGCGAGGCTGTTATGCCTCAGGGCTGACAGCACGGTCTTCACGATGCCTGCCGCGTCAAGCCCGGCTTCGGCATATTGTTTCTCGGGCTTTTCATGCTCCTGGAAGATGTCGGGCAGGCGCAGCGTGCGGATCCTGAGGCCCGTATCCATAAGCCCTTCATCGGACGCCATGGTGAGGACATGGGCGCCAAAGCCGCCGATCGCGCCTTCCTCGATGGTCAGCACGACGTCATGGGTGGCGCACATGCGGCGGATCAGGGCTTCGTCGAGCGGCTTGGCGAAGCGCATGTCGGCAACGCTGGTCGAAAGGCCGCGCGCGTCCAGTTCGTCTGCCGCCTTGTTCGCTTCGGCAAGGCGGGTGCCGAGCGACAGGATCGCCACCTTCTTGCCTTCGCGCACCACCCGGCCCTTGCCGATTTCCAGCTGCTGCGGGGCTGCCGGCAGCGGCACGCCGACGCCTTCGCCACGCGGGTAACGCACGGCGATGGGCCCGCTGTCATGCAGGGCGCAGGTGTGCACCATGTGGACAAGCTCGGCTTCGTCGGCGGCGGCCATCACGACCATGTTGGGAAGCGTGGCGAGATAGGTGATGTCGAAGCTGCCGGCATGGGTGCTTCCATCCGCCCCGACGAGGCCGGCGCGGTCGATGGCGAAGCGCACGGGCAGGTTCTGGATACAGACATCATGCACCACCTGGTCATAGGCGCGCTGAAGGAATGTGGAATAGATGGCGGCGAACGGGCGATAGCCCTGTGCCGCCATGCCGGCCGCGAAGGTCACTGCATGCTGTTCGGCTATGCCGACATCGAAGCTGCGGTCGGGGAAGGCCTTGGCAAAACGGTCGATGCCGGTGCCGGACGGCATGGCGGCGGTGATGGCCACGACTTTGTCGTCGCGCACGGCTTCCGCGATGAGAGCATCGGCGAAGACATTGGTGTAGCTCGGCGGGCCGCCGGGGGCGGGCTTGTGCTGCTTGCCCGTCACCACGTCGAACTTCACGACGCCATGATATTTGTCCGCCGCTGCCTCGGCCGGGGCATAGCCCTTGCCCTTTTTCGTGACCACATGAATGAGGCACGGCCCTTCGGCCGCATCGCGCACATTCTCCAGGATGGGCACCAGGATATCGAGGTCATGCCCGTCGATCGGGCCGACATAATAGAAACCCAGTTCCTCGAAGAGGGTGCCGCCGGTGCCCAGCGTGCGGAAGAATTCATCGGCGCGCTTGGCAGGCCCCTGCAGCGGGCGTGGCAGGGCACGCCTTGCCACCTGGCGGACGGCATCGCGGATGCCGAGGAAGGTGTTGGAGGAATAGGCCCGGGCCAGATAGGCGCTGAGCGCGCCGACAGGCGGGGCGATCGACATGTCATTGTCGTTCAGCACCACGACGAGCCGGTTTCCGGCCTCGTGCGCGTTGTTCATCGCTTCATAGGCCATGCCGGCCGACATCGCGCCGTCGCCAATCACGGCGATCGCCTTGCCGGGCGCGCCCGACAGCTTGTTGGCGATGGCGAAGCCGAGGCCAGCGGAAATGGAGGTGGAGCTGTGCGCTGCGCCGAAGGGATCATAATCGCTTTCCGAACGCTTGGTGAAGCCGGAAAGCCCGCCACCCTGGCGGAGCGTGCGGATACGTTCGCGGCGGCCGGTCAGGATCTTGTGCGGATAGGCCTGATGCCCGACATCCCAGATCAGCTTGTCGTCCGGCGTGTTGAACACATAGTGGAGCGCGACGGTCAGTTCGACGACACCCAGCCCGGCCCCCAAATGGCCGCCGGTTACGCTGACGGCATCGATCATCTCGGCGCGCAGCTCGTCGGCAAGCTGGCGCAATTCACCCGGCTTCAGACGGCGCAGGTCCGGTGGAAGGATCACCTTGTCGAGCAGCGGGGTCTCGGGCCGGCGATAGGGCGCGGGGCTCGCGCCGGATTGCGGATCAGTCATCCGGGTAAACTAGCGTGAAGCGCGCGGCCCGGAAAGCCGTTTCCGCGTTTCGATGTTGCGGCCGAATGCCCCTGCGTCGAAACCGGCCGGGCGGGGCCTCAGCCGGCGGCGTCGCAGGCGGTGCAGCGGCCCAGCATTTCAAGCACCGGGCGGCCAGGGCTGAAGCCCGTGGCGGCGGCGCGCTGGCGCATCATTTCGGCGAGGCGGTCATCATCGATATGGTCGATGCGGCCGCACCCTTCGCACACGAGGAAGATACAGTCATGCGCGCAGGACGGGTGGACGTTCACCACATAGGCGTTGCGGCTTTCCACGCGCTTGGCGAGATTGTGGGCAACGAAGAGGTCCAGAATGCGATAGACGCTGTTGGCGGCCACCCGCCGGCCCGACATGGCCGAGACACGCTCGGCGACATCATAGGCGGATACCGGCCTGCCATCCTGCGCCAGTGCCTCGAACACGCGGGCGCGCAATTCGGTCCATTGCACGCCCTGGCCGACAAGGACGGCCTCAGCCGCAGTGCGCAGGTCGGCGCTGCCTGGCTTCATGTGAAGATCTGCGTGCGGGGCGGAAGCCATGGTCATGCCATATGTCTTCAGCGTTTGTCCTGGCTCGTGGCCGGGCGGGCTTCAGGGCGGATTTCTGCGCGCACTTCAGCGCGCACTTCAGGGCGCTTTTCCTGGGCAAGGGCGGCCTGTTCGCTGGCTGCTTCCTTGCGCGCAACCTGGCCTGCCAGCCTGTCCGCCTGGGGGCAGGGGGCGGCGCACAGCTTGCGGATCCGCTCCAGATTTGCATTCGCCCGCGCGGTGGCGCCGCGTTCCAGAAGGGCGACGCCCTGCAGTTCCAGCGCCTGAAGGTCGTTTGGCTCGATTTCCAGCGCCTCGCGATAGAAACGGACGGCCGTGCCTGAAAGGCCCTGCGCATGCGCTGCCTGTCCAAGCCCGATGAAGGCCTGGCGGTTGCGCGGATCGACGGCAAGCGCGGCTTCGAAACTGTCGACAGCGGCCTGGTGGGCGCCATTGGCGAGGTGCATCTGCCCCTGCTGCAGCAATGCCACCGAACGCGGCGCAAGCTGGCTGTCGGGAAGGCCGCGTGCAGGGGCAGCGGCGATCCTGTCCACCCGCGATGGTGCTGCATCGGCCGCCACGGGAAGCGCCATCATCGCGCCCATGAAAAGCGCGGTGGCCAGCCGTGATGCGCGGGTCAAGCCCATTTCAGTCCCTCTCCCTTTCGATCCGGGCAAGATCCAGAACCTCTTGCCCTTCAACAGACCTAGCAACTTCCTGTCAGGCGCGCGACGAAAAAGCCGTCGCAGCCATCGGTGGCCGGAGACAGCGCCATGCTGTCGGCGATGGTCAGCCCCAGCCGCCCGGCTGCAGCTGCAGCTTGCGCCGGGCCTTCGCTTTCCAGCACCGAGCATACAGCATAGACCAGCCGGCCGCCCGGTTTCAGCAACCCTGCCGCAACATCGATGAGCCGCGCCTGAACCGCGCGCAACGCATCGAGCCGTTGTGGCGTCAGGCGCCAGCGCAGTTCCGGGTTGCGGCGCCAGGTGCCTGTTCCCGAACAGGGGGCATCGACCAGCACGAGATCGGCCAGGCCGGCGACATCGGCGAATGCCCCACTTTCATGGCCGGGATTGAGCAGCCGGGCTTCGACCAGCCCGGACGCGCCCGCGCGGGAAAGCCTGGGCGCCATGCCCGAAAGCCGCGCCCTGTCCGTGTCGCTGGCGATCAGGCGGCCCTGGCCTTCCATGTCGGCTGCAAGCGCAAGTGTCTTGCCGCCGGCGCCCGCGCACAGGTCGACCACCGTTTCGCCGGGCCGTGCGCCGGCGATGGCGGCGCAATGCTGGCTGGCTGCATCCTGCACCTCGATCATGCCGGAAAGGTAAAGCGGGTGCTTGTCGAGCGGCTGTGGCGGGTCGAGCCTGAGGCCCCATGGAAGACCCGCTATCGGCTGCGCGCCTAGCTGAGCGGCGATCACGGACGGGCAGGCGCTGCGCAACCGGTTGACCCTGAGGTCGAGCGGCGCGCGGGCGGCAAGGGCACGCGCCTCGACCTCCATCGCGGTGCCGAAGCGGGCGCGGAAGGCCGGCTCCAGCCAGCCCGGAACGAGGGATGCGGCGGCGCGTGGCTCGTCAGCCTGTGCCGGTTCGGGCGCGTGCGGGCTGCCATCGAAGAGGGAAAGGAGATCGGGCCTTTCTTCGGCGAGGCCAAGCATGGCGGCCCGCCCCGAAAGCGGCCGTTCGGCCGAACGGCGGATGGCGGCGAAGACCAGGTCGCGGATCGCGGCGCGATCCTTCGAGCCGGCATAGCGGCGGCTGGCGAAATAGCGCTGGATGATCGTGTCGGCGGCGGCGCCGCCAGTGGCGGCGGCATCGATCACGAGGTCGAGGATTTCGATGGCAGCCTGCAGGCGGGGGGATGGACGCATCGACCTGACATAGCGGCTGGCCCCCGGAACGCAACGCCAGCCCGCCGCCATGAACTGGATGCGGGCCGGGGTGCGCCGGACTTGCGCCTTTATCGCGCCGTACGGAGGCGGGGCCTCAGCTCGTCGGGTAGTTGGGCGCCTCGCGCGTGATGCTCACATCATGGACATGGCTTTCGCGCAGGCCCGCATTGGTGATCTGGATGAACTGTGCGCGGCGGCGCAGGTCTTCCAGCGTGGCGGAGCCGGTGTAGCCCATTGCCGCCTTCAGGCCGCCGACCAGCTGGTGCAGCAGGTCCCGCGCGGGGCCCTTGTAGGGCACCTGGCCCTCGATCCCCTCGGGAACCAGCTTCAGCTGGTCCTTGATGTCCTGCTGGAAATAGCGGTCGGCCGAGCCGCGCGCCATGGCGCCCACCGAGCCCATGCCGCGATAGCTCTTGTAGGCGCGGCCCTGGTAGAGGAAGGTTTCGCCCGGCGCTTCCTCGGTGCCGGCAAGGAGCGAGCCGATCATCACGGCCGATGCGCCGGCCGCCATCGCCTTGGCGATATCGCCCGAAGTGCGCAGGCCGCCATCGGCGATCACCGGAATGCCGTGGCGCTGCGCTTCCTCGACCGTGTCCATGATCGCCGTCAGCTGCGGCACGCCGACACCGGCGACAACGCGCGTGGTGCAGATGCTGCCCGGCCCGATGCCGACCTTCACGGCATCGGCGCCCGCATCGATGAGGGCGCGTGCGGCTTCGGCTGTGGCGACATTGCCGGCGACGATCCGGGCATTGCCCGAACGCGCCTTCAGGCGGCTCACGGCCTCGGATACCTGGCGGCTGTGGCCATGGGCGGTATCGACGACGATCAGGTCGCATTCGGCGTCGATCAGGGCGCAGCTGCGCTCGAAGCCTGCCTCGCCGACGGTGGTGGCGGCAGCCACGCGCAGGCGGCCGGCCGGATCCTTGGTGGCGTTCGGGTAGGTAACGGCCTTTTCGATATCCTTGACTGTGATCAGACCGACGCAGCGGCCTTCGTCATCCACCACCAGCAGCTTTTCGATCCGGCGCTGGTGCAGCAGGCGGCGCGCTTCCTCCTGCGTCACCCCGGCCCGTACGGTGGCGAGATTGTCGCGGGTCATCAGTTCGGAAACGGGCTGGTTCATGTTTTCGGCGAAGCGCACGTCGCGGTTGGTGATGATGCCGATCAGCCGGCCCGGCCCCCCCGCTGGCGTTTCCGCGACCACGGGGATGCCCGAAATCCGGTGTGTCGCCATCAGTTCCAGCGCCTGGCCCAGCGTCTGGTCGGCTGTCATGGTGATGGGGTTCACCACCATGCCCGATTCGAACCGCTTCACCTGGCGGACGGCTTCGACCTGTTCGGCGATGGTGAGGTTGCGGTGCAGAACCCCGATCCCGCCGGCCTGCGCCATCACGATCGCCATCTGTGCTTCCGTCACCGTATCCATGGCGGAGGACAGGACGGGAATGGCGAGACGGATGTCCTTCGTGATCATGGTGGACGTATCCGCCTGCGACGGCAGGACGGTTGATTCCGCCGGCACCAGGAGAACGTCGTCGAAGGTGAGTCCAAGTCTGATCGCCATTGGCACTGTCCGTTGATCCTGTCTGTTGGCGGTGGTTTCGTTTGCGCCCCGCAGCGGGGGGATTCGGGCTAGGCCCATATAGGAGAAGGGCCGGAACCCCAAGGTCCGGCCCTTCATTTCCTTGTGGTCCGCTCTCAGGACTGGCTGGCGAGCCAGATCTGATAATAGCGGGCGAGCTGGTCGCGCGGGGCGCCGCTGACGGCCTTCAGCGCCGCTTCCGCGCCAGCCTTGTCGCCAGCCTTGGCCAGCGCATGGCCGAGTCGCGTGTTGGCGGCTGCAACGTCCACGCTGCCCTTCTGGATGGCCAGCCGGTACATGTCGGCGGCCTTCGCATAATCCCCATAGCCAAGGAAGGCGTCGCCGGTGGCATAGGCCAGGCGGCCGTTCTTGCTGGTTGCAGCTTCCTTCGCAAGGCCGGCGAGCGAAGCCTTGTCGGCTGCGATCTTCGGGTTCACCTGGGCGAGAAGATCCCGGACGACCGGCTTGGCGGCCTGAAGCGCGCCCTTGGCGATGCCTTCGTCGAGCACAGCCTTGGCTTCGCCCGGAAGGCCCCGGATGGTGGCGGTGTCGGCATATTCGACGAAATCCCGCTCGCCGGCCAGCGCGCCGTTCAGGCGCATCAGGCGCATCACGTCGAGGTTGGTCTGGTCGTCGATCTTGGTGCTGTCACGGTAGATCAGAAGCACATCGCGCCAGTTGGTCGGGTTCGGGTGCGCCTTCAGCAGGGCCTCGCCGGTGGCGATGGTTTCGGCGCCGAGCTTGCCATCATAGGCGATGGCGAGCGCGCGGCGGTACCATTGCTCGTCGGCCTTGGCGCCATTGGTTTCCGACGCCGCGATTGCCTTGTTGATCTTCTCGATCGCCATCTTCGGCTGGTTCTGGCGGCGATAAAGCTCCGCCACTTCGACCATCAGCTGGCTGTCGTTCGGGGTGAGGGCGAGAAGCCGCTCGAACTGCGCCAGGGCGG
>CAYMZC010000092.1:0-9934 GCA_964394815.1 uncultured Sandaracinobacter sp.
GTCCGCTCCTGTTTCCTGGTTGATGCCACCTGCAATGCAGGGGGCGTGCCAGGTTTGAGCGAACAGACAAATTCTAGTTAAATCAGTAGATTGCGCATTTTCAGCGCTGAATGGCCCTGAATGCGGGATGAATTATATTCAAAAATCTGGTCTATTTCGCCAACTGTTGGCGACCAATTCTGGCACGAGCGGTAACGCTTACCTTTTCAAGCACGGAAAGCGCGGCGGCGGTCAGGGCTTCGACGCCGGTGCGGATCGTCGGTTCCGGGTCGGGCGCGAAAAAAGGGCTGTGGATGGAAGGAAGCTTGCGGATGTCGCCCTTGGCGGCCGAATAGGCCTCGGGCTTCACCGCCCCCACCCAGAAGAGCATGCTTTCCATGCCGTCCTTGTCGGCAAGCCAGTAGCGGCTGAAATCCTCCCCGCCCATCACGGGTTTCATTTCCACCACCCTGTCGCTGCCGAGCTGGCTTTCCAGCGCCTTTACCACCATGCGCGTCATGGCCGGCGTGTTGAAGACAGCCGGGGTATGATTATCCTTCACCCGGACTTCCGGCATCAGCGTATCGGGCAGACCGTGCGATTCCGCCTCCCCCCGTGCGATCCGCTCAATCCCGGCCAGCAGCCGCTCGCGCACATCCGGCTCATAGGAGCGAACGGTCAGCTTCAGCTTCACCTCGTCGTCGATCACATTGTGCGTCGTGCCGCCGGCTATCGCCCCCACGGTCACCACGGCCGGTGAAAGCGGGTCGTTTTCGCGGCTTACCAACGTCTGCCAGCCCATGATGGTCCGCGCGGCCAGCACGATCGGGTCCTTGGCAAGGGCGGGATAGGCGCCATGGCCGCCCACGCCCTTCAGTGTCACGTCGACCGTGTCCACATTGGCCATGGCATAGCCCGGCGTATAGCTCACCATGCCTGCGGGCAGCGCCGCATTGTCATGGATGGCGAGTGCGTGCGTGGGCTTGGGGAAGCGGCTGTAGAGCCCGTCTTCCAGCATGCGCCGTGCCCCCTCCCCCAGTTCCTCGGCGGGCTGGGCCACGAAAACGACGGTGCCGCGCCACTTGTCCTTCATGGAGACAAGCCGGCGGGCAGTTCCCGTCCAGACAGTCATGTGAATGTCATGCCCGCAGGCGTGCATCACCGGGGTCAGGCTGCCATCAGGAAGCTTGCCCTTGGCGGTCGAGGCATAGGCAAGGCCCGTCTGCTCCTCGACCGGCAGGCCATCCATGTCGGTGCGCAATAGAAGTACCGGCCCGGGGCCGTTTTCCAGCACACCCACGACGCCCGTTCCGCCCACGCCCGTCGTCACCCGCACGCCAAGCGCCTTGAGTTCGGCCGCCATGCGCTGGGCGGTCTTCACTTCCTGAAAGCCAAGCTCCGGCGTGCGGTGCAAATCCTTGTAGAGCAGGACCAGTGACGGAAGATCCTGCGCGACGGAATCCGACAGGCTGTTGGCCTGAACGACAGGTGCACTGGCGGCAAGCGCCAAGGCTGCGATCAGCTTCATGGTCCCTCTCCCTCGAGTCCGGATTTCAGCCCAGACCGAAGGTAGAATCAAGGTGCAATTCAGTGGTGCAAATCAGCTTTCCGCGGCAGGGCTTTCCTCGACAGGCGGATAGAGGCGAAGCCGCTCGATCCGCCGCCCGTCACTGGCCGCGATTTCCAGCGTCCAGCCATTGGAAAGGGCAAAGCGTTCACCAACATCGGGCACCCGCCCTGCCAGCAGGAAGGCCAGCCCGCCCAGCGTATCCACTTCGTCGCCTGCTTCCTCGGCAAGCACACTCAGGCCAAGGGCCTTTTCCAGTTCCTCAAGGTCCAGGCGCGCGTCGGCTTCATAGCTTCCGTCGACCAGGGGCTGAAGGAGGCTCTCTTCCTCCTCGTCATGCTCGTCCTCGATCTCACCGACGATTTCCTCGACGATGTCCTCGATTGTCACCAGGCCGTCCGTGCCGCCGAACTCGTCGACCACGATGGCCATGTGGGTCCGCTGGCGGCGCATTTCGGTCAGCAGGTCGATGACGGGCATGGAATCCGGCACGAACAGCACGTTGCGCACGATGTCCGCCGGTGTCGGCAGCGGGGCATCGGCTGGTACGGCGCCGGTAAAGCGGTCGGCTATGATGTTGTAGACATCCTTCACGTGAAGCATGCCGACCACTTCGTCGAGACTGTCCCGATAGACGGGAAGGCGGCTGTGCCCTGCCTCACGGAAGGTGCTGACAACGGTCTGGAAAGGGCTCGCCTCGTCGATGGAGACGATGTCCGAGCGCGGCACCGCGATATCGGCGACCTTGCATTCGGAAAGGTGGAGCATGTTGCGCAGCATGGCGCGTTCATGAAGGTCGAGGTCGTCCGGGTCGGCCCCTTCGTCGCGATGCTCGTCGATCGCCTCTTCGATCGATTCGCGCAATGTCGCGCTGCTTTTCAGGTGCAGGAAATCGCGAACGGCGTTCCACAGGGAAGAGCCGTCCGCGGGTCTAGGGGAAGGGTCGCTCATGGCCTTTCATCCATTTCATCGGCAGGCGCGGACAGGGCCGACGCTGCACCGGGGGTTCCATCCGCATAAGGGTCGGCAATGCCGAGCCCGTCAAGGATCCGTGTCTCAAGCGCTTCCATGGCTTCAGCCTCGCTGTCTTCCTGATGGTCATGCCCAAGCAGGTGCAGCGTTCCATGAACGAGCAGATGGGTCAGGTGATCTTTCACCGATATGCCCTTCTGTGCTGCTTCCGAAACGAGCGTTTCATGGGCGACAGCCAGATCGCCGAGCAGAATGTCCATCGCATCGTCCGCGGCGATGGCATCGGCTATGCCGGCGGCGTCTTCGGGCGCCAGCATCGGGAAGGAGAGGATGTTCGTCGGCTTGTCCTTGCCGCGATAGTCCCGGTTCAGCCTGCGGATTTCCTCGTCATCCGTCAGCCTCAGGGAAATCTCGACCAGCGCGGCCGTCTCGGCCAGAAGCGCTTCATGGCCCGCACCCGCGATTGCGGCTGCAATGGCGCGGTTGGCAAGGCCGTCCCAGTCCTGGCGTTCGTCCCAGTCTCCGGCGACGATATCGCAATCAATGTCGAGCATCGGGGCCCTCATAGGCGTCGACTATGCGCCCCACGATAGGGTGCCGCACCACGTCGCGCGCGGAAAAACGTTGAACCGCCACACCCTCTATCCCTTCGAGCCGCAGGACGGCATCGGCAAGGCCACTCTTGCCGGGATCGGGCAGGTCCACCTGTTTCGGATCGCCGCAGACGACCATGCGGCTGCCTTCGCCGAAACGGGTCAGGAACATCTTCATCTGCTGGGGCGTGGTGTTCTGCGCCTCGTCAAGGATGACGAAAGCGTGGGCGAGCGTGCGGCCGCGCATGAAGGCAAGCGGGGCAATCTCGATTTCGCCCGAGGCAATGCGCCGCTCCACCTGCTCGGACGGCAGCATGTCGTAAAGGGCATCGTAGAGCGGGCGCAGATAGGGATCGACCTTCTCGCGCATGTCGCCGGGCAGGAAGCCGAGCCGTTCGCCAGCCTCGACCGCCGGGCGGGAAAGGATCAGGCGGTCGACAGAGCCGGCTACCAGCTGGCTCACTGCCTGTGCGACGGCAAGATAGGTCTTGCCGGTTCCCGCAGGGCCGAGCGCGAAGATCACGTCGGAGCGGCCAAGCGCCTGGATGTAGCTGGCCTGCGCCGCAGTGCGGGCAACGATCGTCTTGCGCCGGGTGCGGATCATGGCTGGCGGGCCGCCCGGTTCTACCGTCAGCCCGTCGGTCGATGCTTCACCCGCCATGGTGACGGCGGCTTCCACATCGGCGCTGTCGACTGGGACGCCCCTTTCGAGGCGGCCGTAAAGCTCTGTCAGTATGTCGCGGGCGCTGGCGATTGCCTGCGGCTCGCCTTCCACCGCCACGCGGTTGCCCCGCGCGGCGATATAGACGCCCAGGCGGTTTTCCAGAGTGATGAGGTTCTTGTCATACTGGCCGAAAAGCAGCCCGAGAAGCGCCGGCTTCTCGAATTCCAGCTCCACCCGCGCCTTGCCCGGCACGGCATCGCCCCGTTCGGAGCCGCTCTGGCTACGCTTTGCCATGTTTGCCTGATTCAGCAGTCACGATCCGTCCTTCCAGGCTGTTTGGCCCTGCCCGCACGAGGTCCACCCGCACCAGATCACCGGGCGAGAGGCTTTCCTGTTCAACTACAACCGATTGCAGCCACGGGGATTTCCCGATCCACTGGCCGGGATGGCGGCCGCGCCTTTCGATGAGGATGTCGCATTGCCTGCCCACGCTCTGCCGGTTGAAGGCAAGGGCGCTGGCGCTGATGGCGGCCTGCAGGCGCGCCAGCCTTTCGGATTTCACATCCTCGTCCAGCTGGTCCTCGCGCTCGGCAGCCGGGGTTCCGATGCGCGGCGAATATTTGAAGCTGAAGGCCTGGGCGTAGCCAATGTCTTCCACGATACCGAGCGTCGCGGCGAAATCCTCTTCCGTCTCACCCGGAAAGCCGACGATGAAATCCGACGTGATGGCAAGATCAGGCCGCGCGGCACGGAAGCGTGCCACGAGATCGTAATAAAAGGCCCGGTCATGCTTGCGGTTCATGGCCGCCAGCACCCTGTCGGAGCCGGACTGCACGGGCAGATGCAGATAGGGCATCAGTTCGGGAATCTCGGCATGGGCGCGGATCATGGTTTCGGTCACGTCACGCGGATGGCTGGTGGTGTAGCGCAGCCGCTCCACCCCCGGCATGGCCGCCACCGCCCGCATCAGGGCGCCGAAATCGCAGGCAGCATCTTCCGGGTCGCGCCAGGCGTTCACATTCTGGCCCAGCAGTGTGATCTCGCGCGCGCCGCCTTCCACCAGCGCCTCGGCTTCAGCCAGAATCGCGCGCAGCGGGCGTGAGGATTCTGCCCCGCGCGTATAGGGAACGACGCAAAAGGCGCAGAATTTGTCGCAGCCTTCCTGCACGGTGAGGAAGACGGACGGCGCGCGCCGGGCGCGGGGCGGCAGCTTTCCGAACTTGGATTCAGCCGGCATGTCGAGATCGACAATGCCCGTTTCACCGGCCGCCTGCCGCTTCAGAAGCGCCGGAAGGCGGTGATAGGCCTGCGGGCCGACAACGAGGTCGACCGCGCCCGCGCGCCGCAATATCTCGTCGCCCTCGGCCTGGGCGACACAGCCGGTCACCGCGATGACCGGCTTGCGGCCGCCCTGCTCGCGGCTGCGGGCAGCGATCCGGCCCACTTCGGAATAAAGCTTTTCTGCTGCCTTTTCACGTATATGGCAGGTGTTGAGCACGATGACATCCGCATCCGCTTCGTCAGCGGTGCCCATGCCTTCTGCGGCAAGCGCCTCGGCCATGCGCTCGGCATCATAGACGTTCATCTGGCAGCCGAAGGATTTGACGGCGAACTTGCGCATCAGCCATTCCCCCGCATCAGCTGGCGATAACCGGATGAGACGACGGCATGGCAATGCCGCGCAAGATCCTTGCGGTCCCGGAAGTCCGATCTGCGAACCGGTTCGTGGCACAGGATTCGCGCCTCGATCCGGCCAAGGCGCATGAAGTCCAGCGCGTGGGGTGCAAGTTCCATGTCTCCTATCCAGGCTATGTCCATCAGCCGGTGGCGTGTCAGCGGCAGTCCGTTGAGATGTGTGTAGGCAAGGCTTACCGGCTGTATCCGCACATCGCTATCTTCGGCATCATCCACAACAGAAAAAAGGGTGGACTTGAAGGGAAGCACCCGCACGCCATCATTGCTGGTGCCTTCGGGGAAGAGGATGACATTCTGCCCCTGCCCCAGCCTCTCGCGGATCGTGCCAGCCTGGCTTGCTGCGCGTGAACGCCGCTCGCGCTCTACGTAGATGGTGCCCTGGACGCCTGCAAGAAATCCGACCACGCCCATCGCCCCCACTTCAGCCTTGGCGACAAAGGCGGCGTTCAGGTGGCTGCCAAGGACGGGGATGTCCAGCCAGGACAGATGGTTGGATACATAAAGCGTCGAGCCGGAAACGAGCCTGCCCTGCATCGCGCTGCGCACGCCAAGTGACCGGCTGACGGCCCTGTGCCACAGCATCGGGATACGGCCCGGCCCCCTGCGATCGGCCAGCATGAGGGCGCAGGCGGGCGGCAGGAGAACCCCCGTGGCGGCAAGCGCGCCAGCCACGCTTTTCACCGCGCCCCACTTCTGGAAAGGCTGCGGCGAAAGACTGGATGTGCCGGCAATGGCGGCGCCGGCCGGCGCAAGCCACCGTTCAGGCGCCGGCAGTCCGGCAGCTGTCGGTTCCGGGGCTGGAGGCTCCGGGTCAGGAGGCTCCATGTCAGGAGGCTCCATGTCAGGAGGCTCCAGGGGCATGATGGATATCAGGTCCGCCCCTTCAGAGACGTGCCGTAAAGTTCAAGCCGGTGATCGACCAGCTTGTAGCCAAGCCGTTGCGCGATCTCGGTCTGGATGCGCTCAAGTTCCTCGTCATGAAACTCGATGACCTTCCCGGTTTCCACATCGATCAGATGATCATGATGCTCTTCGGGCGTCGGCTCATAGCGTGAGCGACCGTCACGAAAATCATGCCGCTCCAGAATGCCGGCCTCTTCGAACAGGCGCACTGTGCGATAGACCGTTGCAATCGATATGCCCCGGTCCACGGCCGAGGCCCGACGGTGGAGCTCCTCGACATCGGGATGGTCCTGCGCTTCCGAAAGCACGCGCGCAATGATGCGCCGCTGTTCGGTAATGCGAAGTCCCTTGGCCTGACACAGCGCTTCGATGTCGATCGTTCCCGGCATTACCCCACCATGAAAGCCGGGCTTGCCGGCATGAAAACCACCGACGGACCAAGGTCCGCCCTGTCCACGGGAAGATAATGCCCCGATGGCCGAACGGCAAGAAGGGGCCGGCGGATGTCCGGGCGGCCCCTGCCTGCCGAAGAGCCTATTTCTTCCGCGCCCGGCTGCGGGATGTGCCGAGGCCGATGGACTTTGCGAGCTGGCGGCGGGATTCGGCATAATTGGGCGCAACCATCGGATAGTCAGGCGCAAGACCCCACTTGGCGCGATACTCATCCGGCGTCATGCCATAAGCAGTCATCAGGTGCCGCTTCAGCATCTTCAGCTTCTTGCCGTCTTCCAGGCAGACGATATAGTCTGGCTTCACGGACTGGCGGATCGGAACCGCAGGTTCGGCCCGGACTTCAGGCTCGGGCGCAGGGGATGCAAGACCCGCAAGCGTTGCATAGACATTCTGGATCAGCTGCGGAACGTCATTCACCGCAACGCTGTTGTTTGCGACATGGCTGGAAACGATATCCGCCGTCAGCGCAAGCAAGTCATTATGTTCGATCTGCTCAGACATTCGAAATAATCCTGTCACTCGTCATGCAGGCAAGCCTGCCTTCAATCTCTTGCAGGGTGGATGGCCCGTGCCTACATGCCCAGCCTGCAACAGCGACCCTATCCATAACTACGCGGATGGTCATTATTGGCAGAATCAAGACCGACATGCAAACCCGCTTTGCATGAACAATGATGTCGCAGGATTGTTAGGATTTACAGAATCCGGTCGAGCGTGAGTGCATCTATGCTTTCGCCAGTGGATGTGCGGTAATATCCCGGCCGCCTTCCGGCTTCACGAAACCCCGTTGCCTTGTAAAGCGCACGAGCCGCCAAATTGCTGCTTCTCACTTCCAGAAACAGGCGGCTGACATTCCTGTTCCGGGCAGTTTCAATGATTTGTCCGATAAGGGCGCGGCCAATACCGCGCTGGCGCATATCCCTTCTGGTGGCGCAAAGAAGAAGCTCGGCTTCATCGAGCACCTGGCGGCAAAGACCGAAAGCCGACAGGCCTGCCTTGTCATGGCCCAGCACGATCCAGCCGCCATCTTCGGCAAGAATTGCCGCCATTTGCGCCGCGGTCCAGGTTTCGCGATAGTGCGGATCAAAGGCCGCATCGGCCATCAGTGCTGCTTCAGCCGCACTGTTCGGGCGCCCGAGGCTCCAGACAAGGTCGTATGCTTCAGGCGCCAAGGCCGCTCTCCGCCGCCCGGACATACAGCAGGTCCGCCTCGCCAATCAGCTGCGGCGGCACCAGCCCGGCGGCAGCAGCCCGTGGCACGAACATGTCACCCTCCAGCCCCATCAGCCGGCGCCCGCTGCCAACCGGCCTTTCATCGGCATGAAGCCTATGGCCCATGTCCGCGGCGGCGGCGGCCAATGGCGGGCCGCGGCTTTCCAGCCCGCTTTCCGGGCCGTTGCCCGCTTCTCCACCGGCAGCGCCAAAACGCTCGAACCAGATCTGCCCGCGCGGCGCGGCCAGCACCACGGCAAGTGGCCCGCTGGCCCCTTGTTCCCGCGCCATTGCGGCGACGATCTGGGTCGATCGCACGCCCATGACCGGCACGCCCCACGCAAGGCCCAGCGCACGCGCGGCAGCAAGCCCGATCCGCAGGCCGGTGAAGCTGCCGGGGCCGGTTTCAACCAGGATCGCATCAGGCCGGAAGTCTGCGCCACCAAAAGGGTCCAGCATGGCGGCCAGGGTTGGCATAAGCAGTTCGGCATGGCCGCGATCCACGGGCACATGCCTTTCCGCCACGGCCGTGCCGCCATCCAGAAGCGCCAGCGACAGGTCATGCCCTGTCGCAACGACGAGGACGCGCCCCTTCAGGCGATCCGGCATGTTTCATCGAAGGTGAAGCGCGGCAGGCGCGGAAACAGCTTCTTGCCCGTTCCATGCCCGAGCGAGCAGATGAAGTTCGTCTCGGTCTTCGTTCCGCTCCAGAAGGCGGCATCCACCTTCGCCTTGTCGAAGCCGGACATGGGGCCGGTATCGAGGCCAAGGGCGCGCGCGGCCATGATCAGCCAGGCCCCCTGAAGGGTGGAATTGCGCATGGCGGTGGACTGGATCAGCTCCGGGTTGCCCTCGAACCAGCTTTTTGC
Source organism: uncultured Sandaracinobacter sp. (assembly GCA_964394815.1). GTDB lineage: Bacteria > Pseudomonadota > Alphaproteobacteria > Sphingomonadales > Sphingomonadaceae > Sandaracinobacteroides. Next base: position 8,908 of record CAYMZC010000092.1, read on the forward strand.
ATCGTCATGCGGAAACAGCTTCGGCAGATGGTCGTGAAACGCCATGTCCATGCCGATGATGACCGTGACAGGCGCCTGCAGCACCTTGGGCCTGTTCCCTTCCGACACGCAGTCGGCAAGCCGGGCACGGGCTTCGGCGCTGGAACAGAAGATAAAGCGCGCGGGCGATGCGTTGGCAGATGTCGGGCCGAATTTCAGCAGATCATAAAGCCGGCGCAGCAGCGCTTCGGGCAGAGGCTCCTCGTGCCAGTCATAATGGGTCCGGGCATCGGTGAACATCTGGCGCAGCGCGCCCTCTTCGAGCGACTGCCCGGCCACGCCCTGCCCTTCGGTTGCTTCACCAGTCATCAGATTGCCCTCACTTCAGAAACTTCCGGCACATAGTGGCGAAGCAGGTTCTCGATCCCGCCCTTCAGCGTCGCCGTGGACGAGGGGCAGCCCGCGCAGCTTCCGCGCATGTGGAGATAGACGATGCCCTGCTGAAAGCCGCGATAGACGATATCGCCGCCGTCATTGGCGACGGCCGGCCTGACCCGCGTGTCGATCAGCTCGCGGATCTGCGCCACGATCTCGGCATCAGCCGGGTCGTCGAAGGTTTCGCTTTCGCCGGCATCCGAAAGCAGAATGGGTGCGCCGCTTGCGAAATGATCCATGATGATGCCGAGAACATCCGCCTTGAGGTCGACCCAGTCGGCGCTGCCGGGCGCCTTGGTGACGCTCACGAAATCCGATCCGAAATAGACCCGCTCGACATCGCCAATGGAAAAGAGCGCGCGGGCGAGCGGGGAGCGTTCCGCTTCTTCGGGGGACGCGAAATCGGCGCCCTCGCCCGGCAGAACCGGCCGGCCGGGCAGGAATTTCAGCGTGGCGGGATTGGGTGTGCGTTCAGTCTCGATCAGCATGGCTTACTCCTTGCTGGGCGACATGGCCTTTGCGCGCGATGCAATCAAGACCGCACAAGTCGAATTTCAAGCCCGGTCTAGATCGGAAGAGCACACGTCTGAACTCCAGTCACTCCGCGAAATCT
>CAYMZC010000093.1:0-9850 GCA_964394815.1 uncultured Sandaracinobacter sp.
GCGGCGGAGAGCCCCACCCAGGCCACCTCCGGGCTGGTGAAGGCCGCCGCCGGCGGTGGCGGGCGCGGCATGAAGGTGGTGGAAAACGCCGCCATGCTGGAAGGCGCCTTCCGCCAGGCCCGCGCCGAAGCGAAGGCAGCCTTTGGCCATGATGCGGTCTATATCGAGAAATATCTGAAGAACCCGCGCCACATCGAGTTCCAGGTGTTCGGCGACGGACAGGGCAAGGCCATCCACCTCGGTGAACGCGACTGCTCGCTCCAGCGCCGCCACCAGAAGGTGCTGGAAGAAGCCCCCTCCCCGGTGCTTTCCGCAAGCGAACGCGCGCGCATGGGGGAAATCTGCGCCCGCGCCATGGCCGACATGAAATACCGTGGCGCCGGAACGATCGAATTCCTGTGGGAAGACGGCCAGTTCTATTTCATCGAGATGAACACCCGCCTGCAGGTGGAGCATCCGGTCACGGAAATGCTGACCGGCATGGATCTCGTGAAGGAACAGATCCGGGTCGCTGCCGGGCTTGGCCTTTCGCGCACCCAGGAAGAGGTGCAGCTGAAGGGGCATGCCATCGAGGCCCGCATCAACGCCGAGGATCCGCAGACCTTCGCGCCCTCGCCCGGCCTCGTCACGGATTATCACAGCCCCGGCGGGCTTGGCGTGCGTGTCGATTCCGCCCTCTATTCCGGCTATCGCGTGCCGCCCACCTACGACAGCCTGATCGCCAAGCTGATCGTGCACGCGGACACGCGCGATGAAGCCATCAGGCGCATGGGCCGCGCGCTCGAGGAAATGGTGGTCCAGGGCATCCGCACCACCATCCCCCTGCATCAGCGGCTCATGAACGAGCCTGACATCCTGAGCGGGGATTACAGCATCAAGTGGCTGGAAGCCCTGCTGGCCCAAAAGTCCTGAAAAGACTGGCCAGAACAGAGACGCTTGGCGGCTGACCAATCGGGGCAAACGGCGTGGCGGGGCAGTCCTCGGGGCTGCCCCGCCCTTCTGTCGGGGCCGCTTTGACCCACGTCATTATCCGCGACTGCCCGCTGTGGCATGCGCCGCCCATCCCGAAACAGGGGAACAGGATCATGGCCGACACAGCCGAAACCAGCCAGACGCCCTTTGCGCAGATCGGTGGCCGCCCGGCCGTCGATGCCATCGTCGCGCGCTTCTATGCCCTGATGGACCGGGACCCGGCCTATGCCGAGCTCCGCGCCATGCACGCGGACGATCTCGGCCCGGTGCGCGAGGGGCTGGCAAGCTTTCTCACGGGATGGCTCGGCGGTCCGCGGGACTGGTTCGACGATCCATCGAAGGGCTGCGTGATGTCCCTTCATCGCAGCCTCGCCATCACGCCAGCGCTTTCCTTACAGTGGCTGGAGGCCATGGCCCGCGCGATTGCCGGCCAGCCGGGGCTGGATCAGGACTTCTCTGCCGAAATCGCAGGCGCACTGGCAAGGATGGCGCGGATGATGATCAACCGCCGGCCGGAAGACGTGCCCGCCTGAACTGCTCGCCGGAGGCATGTCGGCCGTTCCTGCCAGAAGCCCGGCGACATCTGAAAGCGCAAAAAAAGTGGCGGACCCTTTCAGATCCGCCACCTGATCATTTTTCCGCCCGTCCTTGAACAGCCCGGGGGATAGCATGGTTCAGACTATTCGCGCGGCGCGATGGCCAGCAGTTCCACATCGAACACGAGCACTGCGTTGGGCGGAATGACGCCGCCGGCGCCGCGGGCACCATAGCCCAGTTCGGGCGGAATGGTGAAACGGGCCTTGCCGCCCGGCCGCATCAGTTGCAGCCCCTCGGTCCAGCCCGGAATCACATCGCCGACGCCGAAGACCGCAGGCTGGCCGCGCTGGTAGCTCGAATCGAAGACGGTGCCGTCCTTGAGGCGGCCTTCGTAATGCACGAGGACCGTATCGTCGGCGCGGGGCGAATCGCCCTCGCCAGCGGCAAGCATTTCAACCTGCAGGCCGGATTCGGTGGTCTTCACGCCGGGCTTCTCCTGATTCGCGGCGAGAAAGTCCCGGGCGTCGCGCGCGGGCGCCCTCAAGGGCTCGGTGCCGACAAGGGACAGGCCCACGGCACCGATGGCAAGAACGAGGCCCGCCACCACCCATTTTCCAAGGCCGTAGCCCTGCTTCGTATCAGATGCCATGCCGAACCCCTGCCCGGATTTCAGCGCTGGCTGTCGCGCTCTGCGCGCTTGCGGTCCAGCTTGCGGGCACGACGGACAGCGGCGGCCTTTTCACGGGCGCGCTTTTCCGACGGCTTCTCATAGTGGCGGCGCAGCTTCATCTCGCGGTAAACGCCTTCGCGCTGGAGCTTCTTCTTGAGCGCCCTGAGCGCCTGGTCGACGTTGTTGTCGCGAACGATGATCTGCATGTGAAGTTCAGCACCTTCCCGATAGAAATTCTGTTTCAGGCCCACCCTGGCGCCGGGCTGGCACCGTTGCGGACCCCTTTGTCATTCGTGCCGGCCCGGAAGCCGAAGCGGCAGGCCCGCGGGCGTTTTGATGCCGTGACCCACCATGTAAAGAAGGTGGAAACATCCGTTAACGCAAAGGGGCGCGCCGCCGGCATGGCCGACGTCGTCCGGCGCCGCATAGCAAAAGGCAATGTGCGCGGCAAGCGGCCGCCTGCCCCTTGCCTTTTCATCGCCCCGCTTTCCTTCTAGGAGCCATGGCATGACAGATGCAGATCCGGCAGACATGACGCTCGATGAACTGAAGCCCGTTCTGGCCAAGGCGATGCTGCCCCATGTTCCGTTCGATGGCTGGTCGCGCGCTGCGGTCGAGGCTGCCGCCCGCGATCTCGGGATCGAGCCCGCCATGGCCCGACTCGCCTTTCCCGGCGGCGCCATCGAGATGGTGGAGGCCTATGTCGCCCTCGCCGACAGGCGCATGGAAGACACGCTTGCCGCAGCCGGCGTGGACGGGCTGAAGATTCGCGAGCGAATCACCCTGGCCATCCGCACCCGGCTCGAACAAGCTGCCCCCCACCGCGAGGCAGTGCGACGGGCAACTGCCATACTCGCCCAGCCGCAGCATGCCGCCCGCGCCGCCCGCCTCGGCTGGCAAACGGCGGACAGCATCTGGCGCGCCTGTGGCGACACCAGCACCGATTTCAATTTCTATTCCAAGCGCGCCATCGCCGGGGCCGTCTATGCCGCCACGCTTCTCGTCTGGCTCAACGACGACAGCGAGGACTTCGCCGACACATGGGCCTTCCTCGACCGGCGGATCGCCGGCGTGATGCGGTTCGAGAAGATGAAGGCCCGCTTCCGCCCGGCGGGCGACGCGGCACGGCTGAGCCCGCTTCGCTTCCTCGGCCGGCTGCGCTACCCTGTCGAGGGCTGAGGCAGGCCCCCGCCCCATGAGCCGCTGCGCCGGATTCCAGAAAGCGCCATGATGCGCGGCAACATGGTGGACAGCCTCACAGTGGACAGCCTCGCACGCGGCGGCACGGGCCGGGTGCTGGAAATCCGTGGCCTTGGCCCGGCGGAAACCGCACGGCTTCTGGAAATGGGCTTCGACGAAGGGGCCGAAGTCGAGCTTCTGCATCGCGCGCCGCTTGGCGATCCGCTGGCAGTGCGGGTGGATGGCGCCATGGTCGGGCTGCGCCGCGCGCTTGCCCGCGTCATCATCCTAGACTGAAGCGGCAAGCATGGACACGGCCCCGCCCCGCATCGCCCTAGTGGGGCACCCCAATGCCGGCAAGACATCGCTGTTCAACGCCCTGTCGGGCGCGCGGCAGCGGGTCGGCAATTATCCGGGCGTCACCGTCGAGCGAAAAACTGCGGCCGTCCTTCTGCCATCGGGCCGTGCGGCGGAACTTCTGGACCTGCCCGGCTGCTACAGCCTGACGCCCCATTCCCCGGACGAAGCCGTCACGCGGGACACGCTGCTCGGCCGCCAGCAGGGCGAACGGCGGCCGGACGGCCTCATCCTCGTCACGGATGCAACCAATCTTGCCGCCCATCTGCGGCTGGCGCTCGACTGCCTGCGGCTCGGCATCCCCGCGATCATGGCCCTCAACCGCATGGACATGGCCGCGCGCGATGGCCTGCTGCTGGACAGGGCGCTGCTGGAACAGCGACTCGGAATCCCCGTGGTTGAAACCGTTGCCGTGCGCCGGCGCGGCCTCGAAGGGCTGCTCGCCATGGCAGAGGCGCATCTGCTGCCTGCCAGCTCCGCGACCGGATCGCCGGGCACGGTCCTGCCGGCACCGCCCGCCGATTTCATCCCCGCCGACACGCGCGCCCTCGGCCGCGCCGCCCGGCGCCTTGCTACCGATGTCACGCTGAAGGAAGGCCGTGGCCGCCGCATCACGCGCAGGCTCGATGCGGTCGTGCTGCACCCGCTTCTCGGCCCGGTGATTCTGGCCGCCCTTCTGTTCCTGATGTTCCAGGCCGTCTTCAGCTGGGCGGAAGCCCCCATGGGCTGGATCGAAGCCGGAACGACGGCCATGCAGGATCTGGCCGCCCGCCACCTGCCGGAGGGGCATCTGCGATCCCTTGTCGTCGATGGCGTGATCGCCGGCGTCGGCTCGGTCATCATCTTCCTGCCGCAGATCCTCATCCTCTTCACCTTCATCCTGCTGCTCGAAGGATCGGGCTACATGACCCGCGCGGCCTTTCTGATGGACAGGCTGATGGCGGCTGTCGGCCTCAACGGGGCGGCCTTCATTCCGCTGCTCTCCTCCTTTGCCTGCGCCATTCCCGGCATCATGGCCACCCGCACCATCGCCGACGAACGCGACCGGCTCACCACCATCATGATCGCGCCGCTGATGACCTGCTCGGCCCGGCTTCCGGTCTATACGCTGATCATTGCCGCCTTCATTCCGGCCCGCCCGCTCTGGGGGCCGGTGGGGCTGCAGGGCTTCGTGCTGTTCTGCCTTTATGTCGCGGGCATTGCCGGCGCGATGCTGGTGGCCCTTGTGCTGCGGCGCACGATCACGCGCGGCAAGGCCCCGGGCTTCCTGATGGAAATGCCCGCCTATCAGCCGCCCGTCGCCAGGGATATTCTGCTGGGGCTGTGGATCCGGGCGGCAGCCTTCCTGAAACGCGCCGGCACGGTGATCCTTGCCGCCACCATCCTCCTGTGGGGGCTGGCCAGCTTCCCGGCGCCGCCGCCGGGCGCGACCGGCCCGGCGATCAACCACAGCATCGCCGGCCGCATCGGCGATGCGATCGAGCCGCTGGTCCGCCCCATCGGCTTCAACCGGGAAATCGCCATCGCTCTCGTGCCCGGCATGGCTGCGCGCGAAATCGTCGTCTCGGCACTGGGCACCGTCTATGCCCTGCAGGCAACGCCGGATGATCCGGGCGGCCTTGTCGACCGGCTGCGCGGCAGCTGGTCCCTGCCGACAGCGCTCGCCTTCCTCGCCTGGTTCGTCTTCGCGCCGCAATGCCTCTCCACGCTCGCAGTCGTCCGCCGCGAGACAGGCGGCTGGACATGGCCGGGCTTCATGCTCGCCTATCTCTTCATGCTGGCCTGGGCGGCAGCCTGGATCACCTTCCGGGTGGCAACGGCCCTTCTCGGCTGAGCGGGCGCCCCTGCCGCGGCCAGGCTCTGCCGGGGGCTTGCAAGCAGGCCACGGGCGGCAGATGATCCGCACCAGACAGCGGGGAGGAACGGACATGCGGGGCACATCGAAATGGGCGCTTCTGGCGGCGTTGCTGCTTGCGGGCGCGCCCGCAAACGCGGGGCTGCGCGCAGTCTATCATGGCGAATCCGATCCGAAGCAGCTCGAAGTCGAGGTCGGTGACAATGGCGACTTCCGTATCGGGGAGCCGGGCGCCGACCGCTACGGGCTGGAGCTTGGCGGCACCTATTATCTCGTCACGACCGCCGCCGGTGGCGAGTCCGAGGTGATGAAGATCGAGGATGTCGCCGCCGTGCTCGGGGAACGGGTCGGGCCGATCTTCTCGTCCCTCTTCTCCGCTGCCGCAGAGGTGGCGCCCCGGCAGGCGCCACGGATCAGCGAGGAAGGATCGCGCCGGGTTGCCGGCCACGAAGGCACCGTCACACGCGTCAGCCTCGGGAATCCGGCCCAGCCGGACGTTCAGGTCTTCGTGCTTTCGAACGACGCGGCGCTGGAGCCCCTCGGCAGGGCCATCACGCGCTATCTGGAATCGATGATGCTGATGGCGGCCCCGATGATGGGTGAAATGGCGGCCGACATGATGGCCGAGATGCGCGCCGTCTTTTCGCGCGGCACGCCGCTCGAATCCGAGGGGCGCTTCCGGTTGCAGGATGTGAAACAGGCCGAGATTCCGGCCACGCGCCTTGCGCTGCCGGCGGAACCGCTGGACCGCGCCGCGATCCTCTCCCGTCTGGTGACGGGCAATCCTGCCGGTGCCGGGCCGGATTGAGGACGGGCGCGCTCAGTCCAGCAGGCCAAGCGCCAGGATGCCGAGGAAATAGACGAGCAGGGTGATCCCGGCGAATATCCAGAGCGCAACGCTGCGCCATGCCGCGGCGACCGGGCCGAGGGCATAGGCGCCCTTCAGGTGCACAAACATGTGCAGCAGAGGGATCATCAGGAACAGCAGGGAAAAGGACGCCCCGCCTGACCCTGACGTACCAAGAACATCCACGCCATACCAGGACAGGATGGCGCCAGCCATGAAGAGAAGGCTCATGAAGCTTAGGGAATAGAGGAGGAATATGACATGGTCATAGGCCCTGACATCCTTCCTGCCGATGAACAGCAACAGCATCCATGGCAGGGACATCGGCACAAGCAGGAATGAAAGCTTGTAGCCCTTCTGCTTCATCTTGTAGAAAACGAAGTCCGGATTGCGGAGGGAGTCCCGCACCTTCTGCTCGATCGCCGGATTTCCGAAATCGATGTCCAGTTGCCCGATGCCCGCATCGATCCCCCCGGCAGCCGCAGACGCACCCTCCCCCCGCGCGCCCTTTTCCGCTTTTTCGAGGCGGTCAACGAGGGCGGCGGTCGCCGCGCGGCCCATTTCCAGCCCGGCTGCTTCCGGGCTGCCACTCGCCCGCGCCCGGGCGAGGTCCGCCTCCAGCCCGGCAAGCGCGGCCTTCGCATCCCGAATCGCGTCCGTCCGGATTTCCGCATCCCCGCCCATGGTCACCACGCCCGGCGAGGTCGTGCCCGTCAGGCCGCTGCCAAGGCCCAGCAGCAGGAACATGGTGAACATCGTCAGCAGAAACAGGGCAACAGGGCTGATGTAGCGGGCGCGCTTGCCGCCGACATACTCGCGGGTCAGCCGGCCGGGCCGGAAGGCCAGAAGCGGCAGCGTTCGCCACAGCTTCGAATCGAAGTGAAGAACGCCGTGCAGGAATTCCTCGACGGCCTCGTGCAGCGACCGGTGGACATGGCCGCGCTGCCCGCAGACATGGCACCATGGGCCGGCGAGCGCGACGCCGCAGTTGCGGCAATGGCTTTCCGACAGACCCGCGGCCGCCGTACCGCGCGCAGGCGAATCCACGACATGCGCGGCGGCCGCTGCTGTCACCAATGCCCCGGCATCCTCCAAACCGCCGTCCATCGCCCTCTCCCGCTTGCGCTGGCAGCGCCCACTGGCCTATCCCGGCGCCCGGACAGTTGGAGATTAACCCATGGCGGGAAGCGTGAACAAGGTAATCCTGGTCGGCAATCTGGGTGCCGACCCCGAGGTGAAGAGCTTCCCTTCGGGCGGGCGCATCGCGAACATGCGGATCGCCACATCGGAAAGCTGGACCGACCGTGCGACCAACGAACGGCGCGAACGGACGGAATGGCACAATGTGGTCATCGACAATGAAAATCTCGTGCGCGTGGCGGAACAATATCTGCGCAAGGGCTCGAAAATCTATGTCGAGGGGCAGCTGCGCACCCGCAAGTGGCAGGATCGCGACGGCAACGACCGCTACACGACGGAAGTCTATGTCGGCCGCTTCAGGGGCGAACTCACCCTGCTCGACCGGCGTGAAGGCGGCGGTCAGGGTGGTGGCCAGGGTGGCTATGGTGGCAGTCAGGGCGGCGGCCAGGGTGGCGGCCAGGGTGGCTATGACGATTATGGCAGCCCGGCGCCCGCACGCGGCCAGGGCGGCGGTTCGTCCGGCGGCTTCGGCTCCAAGCCCGCGTCCAGCTTCGATGACGACATGGACGATGACGTGCCCTTCTGATAGCGGCGCCCGCAACAGACATTACCAACGCAAATAGCATTTGAGGTTTCCATGCAGATCGGCAAATTGAACCACGTCGGTGTCGCCACACCGTCCATCGAGGCGAGCGTGAAGCTCTATCGCGACATGCTCGGCGCGACCCGTATCCAGGATCCGTTCGACCTGCCCGAACAGGGTGTCCGGGTGTGCTTCGTCGATCTGCCCAACAGCCAGATCGAACTGATCGAGCCGCTGGGCGAGGACAGCCCCGTCCATGGCTTCCTCGCCAAGAACCCCAAGGGCGGCCAGCACCATGTCTGCTTCGAGGTGCCCGACATCATCGCCGCGCGCGATTACATGGTCTCCAAGGGCGCGACCGTTCTGCGCAACGGCGAACCGCGCATCGGCGCCCATGGCGTTCCCGTGATCTTCGTGCACCCCAAGGACATGGGCGGCGTCCTTGTCGAGCTGATGGCCGAGCCCAACCACTGAGGCATGAGATGAAACGCGATTCCGGGTCTTGCGGCCCGGAATCGCGCCAGCTGCAAGGGGGTTCTGGAAATCGCAACATGCCGCTGGCATGAGCAAAGCCATGACAACCCCGGATCATGATGACGCCCTTAGGACCGCCCATGAACTTGTGGACGAACTGGCCACCCTTCATGCGCGTTCTGTCGGAAACCTGCGCGCGGCGCTGAAGGCATGGATCGATACCGGCGCCACCCCGGATCCGGATGCGCGCGCCAGGGGCCTCTTCGCCTATCCGGAGCTTCACCTCGAATGGGACGCCCCGGCCAGCCTGCCGCGCACGTCGCGCGCCTTCGCCCGGCTCAACGCGCCGGGCCATTATTCCGTCACCCTCACCCAACCCGACCAGTTCCGGCGCTACCTGACCGAACAGATCGCGCTGCTGATGGACGATTATGGCGCCCGCTTCAGGGTCGGCCTGTCGCAGGTGGAAATCCCCTTTCCCTATGTGCTCGACGGCGCCGGCGACATCGTGCTCGATGCAACCGCCGCGCGCACCCTGCACCGCCATTTCCCCACGACCGAACTGCGCCACATCGGCGACGAACTGGCCGACGGCCTGTGGCGGCAGGCGCCTGAGGAAGCCCGGCCGCTGGCGCTCTTCGATGGCCCGCGCACCGATTTCTCGCTCGCCCGGCTGAAGCATTACACCGGCACGCCTGCCCATCATGTGCAGACCCACATCCTCTTCACCAACTACCACCGCTATGTGGATGAATTCATGCGCTGGGCCTGCGCCGAACTGCGCAAGCCCGGAAGCCGCTACACCGGGCTGAGCTGCCCGGGCGGCATGCTGCTCGACGCCGCGACCGCCACGGCGGAGGCAGCCCAGGGCGACGGCAGCTGGCGCAGGCACCAGATGCCGGCATGGCACCTGATGGCTGACGACGGGCAGGGCATCACCCTCGTCAACATCGGCGTCGGGCCATCCAACGCCAAGACCATCACCGACCATCTCGCCGTTCTGCGACCGCAGGCATGGCTGATGATCGGCCATTGCGGCGGCCTCAGGCCCAGCCAGTCCATCGGCGATTATGTGCTCGCCCATGCCTATCTGCGCGACGATCATGTGCTCGATGACGTGCTGCCGCCGGAAATCCCGATCCCGGCGCTGGCCGAGGTGCAGGTGGCCCTGTCGCAAGCGGCAAGCAAGGTGACCGGGCTGGACGCCGAGGCCCTGAAGCCGCGCCTGCGCACCAG
>CAYMZC010000094.1:0-9848 GCA_964394815.1 uncultured Sandaracinobacter sp.
TCGCTCTCGCCGCCACCGTCATATTCTGGCTCTGATCAATGAGTCCTGAGCCTAGACCTGGCCCACGAACTGAAGAAGCACCTGCCGAGGATCGAGATACTTCTCTACACCATGCACGATCGTGAGGATGTCATTTCTGAAATCCTGCGGGCAGGGGTCCGCGGTTTCGTGCTGAAATCGGAAACGGAGCAACATCTGATCGCCGCGCTCGATGCGCTGTCCATCCGGAAACCCTACTTCTCCGGCGCGGTTTCAGAGACCCTGCTGAACAGGTATCTCGAATCCAAGCCCCAACCCGGCTGCAGCAGCCTGACCCATCGCGAGCGGGAGGTGGTTCAGCTGATTGCAGAAGGCCGGATCAACAAGGAAATCGCTGGCCTGCTGAGCATAAGCATCAAAACCGTCGAGACCCACCGGGCAAGCGCGATGCACAAGCTCAATCTCAGGACAACCGCAGATCTTGTGCGCTACGCCGTGCGCAACAATATCGTCCAGGCTTGACCGCCGGCACAGCGCGACAGCGGTGAACGCCGTGCCGGATGGCTGGCAGAACTGCCAGGGCTCCCGCCAAACCACAAAAAGTCCTGGCATGACACCCTGATATCATCCAGCAGGGCGGCAAATCACTTTCTGACAAAAACAGAATTTCAAGCAGACCTTGTCTGGCAACCGTTGTCACAGGCCAGGTTTCGGTCAGCATGACCGGCAGCCCAGCCCATTCCCTACTGGTTCATGCTGGCGAAGAAATCCTCGTTGGTCTTGGAATCCTTCATCTTGTCGAGCAGGAATTCCATCGCGTCCACCGTGCCCATCTGCATCAGGATCCGGCGCAGCACCCACATCTTCGACAGGATCGCCTTCTCGACCAGCAGTTCTTCCTTGCGCGTGCCCGATTTGCCCACATCCATGGCCGGGAAGATGCGCTTGTCGGCCACCTTGCGGTCCAGCACGATCTCGGAGTTGCCGGTGCCCTTGAATTCCTCGAAAATCAGCTCGTCCATGCGGCTGCCCGTGTCGATCAGCGCCGTGGCGATGATGGAAAGCGAGCCGCCCTCCTCGATGTTGCGGGCCGCGCCGAAGAAGCGCTTCGGCCGCTGCAGCGCATTGGCATCGACACCGCCCGAAAGCACCTTGCCCGAAGACGGCACGACCGAGTTGTAGGCCCGCGCCAGGCGCGTGATCGAATCGAGCAGGATCACCACGTCGCGCTTGTGCTCCACAAGCCGCTTCGCCTTCTCGATCACCATCTCGGCGACCTGCACGTGGCGGGCCGCCGGCTCGTCAAAGGTGGAGGAAATCACTTCGCCCTGGACGGACCGCTGCATGTCCGTCACTTCCTCGGGCCGCTCGTCGATCAGAAGAACGATCAGATAGACCTCGGGGTGGTTGGCGCTGATCGCCTTGGCGATGTTCTGGAGCAGCACCGTCTTGCCGACCCGCGGCGGCGCCACGATCAGCGACCGCTGGCCCTTGCCCTGCGGCGCGATGATGTCGATCACCCGGGACGACTTGTCCTTGTTCGTCGGGTCCGGATTGTCGAGCTTCAGCTTCTCGTCGGGGTAGAGCGGCGTCAGGTTGTCGAAGTTCACCCGGTGGCGCAGCACTTCCGGGTCATCGAAGTTGATGCGGTTCAGCTTCACCAGGCTGAAATAGCGCTCGCCGTCCTTCGGGGCGCGGATCTCGCCTTCCACCGTGTCACCGGTGCGGATGCCCCAGCGGCGCACCATGGCGGGGGGCACATAAATGTCATCCGGGCCGGCCAGATAATTGGCATCGGCCGATCGCAGGAAGCCGAAGCCGTCGGACAGAACCTCGACCGTGCCGCTTCCGGTGATCTCCTCCCCGGATTCCGCCTTGGCTTTCAGGATGCCGAAAAGCAGGTCCTGCTTGCGCAGCGTGCTCGCCTGCTCGACCCCGAGTTCCTCGGCCATGGCCACCAGTTCAGCGGGGGTTTTTTTCTTGAGTTCGATGAGATGCATGAACGCTTTCTGGAAAGTTGACGCCGGGCGCGGGCGCGCTCTTCAGGCGGAAAGCCGGGTTTCCGGACGGAACCCTCTGGTGCAGCGCTAGAACCGCAGACCGGATGCGGTCAAGGGGCTTATTGCGGGCTTGTTGCACAATCTTGCCGCGATTGGCGGCAGCATGGCAAGGCAATAACCTGTTTATCACCTGACGGAAAGCCCCTGTGCCTTCCGGCCAGGAAGTCTCCTCCCCCCTGACGAACGCAGGAAACCGCCCGGAAAATCCTCAGAAAGGCTTCAGAACGGCCAGTGTCACCATCAGGATGGTGAAGATCGCCGGCACTTCATTCCACAGCCGCAGCTTGCGTTCGGCGATCGGGCGTTCGCCCCGCGCCATGCGGCGGGCGGTGGCGACCATCCAGCCATGATAGGCGGAAAGCAGTACCGCCAGGGTGAGCTTGGCGTGGATCCAGCCGGCAGCCCGGAAACCATAGCTGGTGGCAATGGCAAGGCCGAGCACCCAGGCGAGAATGATGCTGGGTGTCAGGATGATGCGGCGCAGACGGGTGATGCGCTCGTTCCACTTGCCGTCCTCGGCACTGCCGGGCGCTTCGCCGGCCTGATGGACGAGATAGCGCGGCAGGATGAAAAGGCCCGCGATCCAGAAGAAGGTTATGACCACATGCGCGGCCTTCACGGGCATGTACCAGGCACCAAGCCAGCCGATGAGATTTTCCATTGTGCGATAATGGCGGGCCGGGCACGCACTTGGCAAGATGCGGCAATGGTCAGGCTGGCATGAACGGCCGCTGAAACCGACCCTGAAATACAGAACCCCGCGGCTCAAGCCACAGGGCGAGCCGCGGGGTCTGCCCCTCCCCCGGGGTTTCCGAAGTCCCAGACTCTCCTATACGTCATGAAACCGTCATGCAACGGGCCAGTTCACCTGCCCCGAAGCGTAGCCAGCAGCTGCTCCACATGGGCAATGGGGGTGAAACGGTCGATGCCATGGCCAAGGTTCAGGATATGCGGCCGCCCGGCCATGATATCCAGAATCCGGGTCAGCTCGCTCGTCAGCGCCTCTCCGCCGGCCTTGAGCGCCATGGGGTCGAGATTGCCCTGCAATGGCAGCGTTTCCGGCGTGTTGGCGGCAACCCAGGTCAGATCGGTGGATTCATCGATAGCAAGGGCCGAAACCCCGGTTTCGCGGGCATAGGCCGGGGCCTTTTCGCCCGCACCCCTCGGAAAACCGATGATGGGTGTATGCGGAAACCGCGCCCTCAGGCTGGAAATGATCCGGGCCGTCGGCGCAATCACATGGCGCTCGAACCCGGAAGGCGAAAGGCTGCCCGACCAGCTGTCGAACAGCATCAGCGCATCAGCGCCCGCTTCCACCTGCCCTGCCAAATAGTCGATCGTTTCCAGCGTGATGGCCTCGATCAGCGCATTGAAGCGGGCCGGATCGGCATGCGCCATGATCCGGGTATCGGCCTGATCCTTCGAACCCTGGCCGGCAACCATGTAGGTCGCGACCGTATAAGGCGATCCGGCAAATCCCAGCAGCGCCTTTTCGGGCGCCAGGGCCGTACGCACCTTGCGAACCGTATCCCAGATGGCACGGTAATGATGGCGCGCCGGCGTCAGGCTTTCCAGTGCCACATCCGCCAGCCGTGGCGAAAGGCGCGGGCCTTCCCCTTCGGCAAAGCGCAGGTCCTGGCCCATGGCATGCGGCACGATCAGGATATCGGAAAACAGGATAGCCGCATCGAATCCGAAGCGGCGGATCGGCTGCAGCGTGATCTCGCAGGCGGCGTCGCTGTCATAGACAAGGTTGAGGAAGCTGCCCTTTTCGGCGCGCAGGGCACGATATTCCGGCAGATAGCGTCCGGCCTGGCGCATCAGCCAGACAGGCGGCGGTGAAAGCGCCTTGCCGGCCAGGGTTTCAAGGATGGGCGATCGGACAGGTTCGGTCATGGTTTGCCTGTCTAATGGCCAAGCTGCCCGGGCGCCACTTTCCTTTTGATAGAAGATATAAATGAAAAAGGTGATGGTGATTGTAGTGCTGTGCGTAACGGGGATTGTTGCTTTTCAACAGCGCTTTCCACAGGCTGATACGGCCACAAGCGCCTTGGGAATCACGCAGAATCCCGTTCATGCACGGGCTGTGGATGAAGCCTGGCCCATGATTCACAGGCTGAAAAGCGCTTCACGGCATGGGCATCGAGGCCCCGGGATTCCGCTTGACGCCATGGCCCTCCAGTTCCGCCACAGGCATCAAGCCGATTCCCGGAGGTTTTTCCCGCGACTTGTCCACAGCTCTGGCAAGCGGCCGGCATGGGCGGCAATATGGGCAGCATGACCAGGCTTCACCTTCATCTCCTGTCGGATTCCACGGGTGAAACGCTCGAAAGCCTTGTGAAGGCGGGGCTTGCGCAATTTGATTCCGTCGATGCCGTGAAGCATTTCTGGCCGATGGTGCGATCGGAAGGCCATCTCGACCGCGTGCTCGACGAAGTGGCGCGCGTGCCCGGCCTTGTCCTTTATACACTTGTCGCACGCCCGGTGCGCGAGCGGCTGGAAGCACGCTGCGCCGCCCTAGGGCTACCGGTGATCGCGGTGATGGACCCGGTGATCGAGGGCCTGGAACGGATGCTCGGCATTCCAGCACGTGCCCGGCCCGGTGGCCAGCACCGGCTGGATGAAGCCTATTTCGGCCGGATCGAAGCCATCAACTGGACCATGGAACATGATGACGGCCTGCTGCCGCAGGAATGGGAAGCAGCCGATCTCGTTCTTCTGGGCGTATCGCGCAGCTCCAAGACACCGACGTCCGTCTATCTCGCCAACCGCGGCTACAAGGTGGCGAACATGCCGCTGGTGCCGGGTGCTGCACTTCCCGAAGCGGTTCTGGGCCTGAAACGCCCGCTCATCGTCGGGCTCACTGTTTCCGCCGAACGACTGGCGCAGGTGCGCCGCGCCCGCCTGCTTGGGCAGGACATGGGCGGCTTCTCCTCCAGCTACACCGACCCGGATCGCATCGCCGAGGAACTGGCGAACGGGCGCCGCCTGTTCGCCGACAGGGGCTGGCCGGTGATCGACGTGACCCGGAAATCCATCGAGGAAACCGCAGCCGAACTCATCAACATGCTGAGCATGCGGGAAAGCTGAACATTGCTGTCCGGCCCATGATGCCGGGCAAGCAAAAAAGCGCGAAGCTGCGGTCTTGCTCTTGAGCGTCTGTCGCGCCACCATGAGCAGATGAAACTACGCGCACTCGCCCCGGCCTTCCTGGCAGCCGCCCTTCTCGCCCAGCCCGCCCTGGCGGCCGATGACGGAGAACAGGCCTTCCGCTCGCTCTTCCGCGAACTGGCCGAAACCAACACCACGCTATCCTCGGGCGATTGCACCAAAGCCGCAAGCCAGATTGCCGCGCGCCTCAGGGCCGCCGGCTATCCGGAAAAGGATGTCCACCTCCTCGTTGAGCCGGATCATCCCCGCGAAGGCTCGCTTGTCGCCATTCTGCCGGGACGCGATCCTTCGCTGAAGGCCATTCTTCTTCTCGGCCATATCGACGTGGTCGAGGCCAAACGCGAGGACTGGACCCGCGATCCCTTCGCCTTCATCGAGGAAGACGGCTTCTTCTTCGGCCGTGGTGTCGCGGACGACAAGGCGCAGTCCGCCATCTTTGCTGACAGCATGATCCGCCTGAAATCTGCAAAGCCGCTGAAGCGGACGGTAAAACTTGCCCTGACCTGCGGCGAGGAAACTTCGGGTGCCTTCAATGGTGCGCAATGGCTTGCCAATAACCGACGCGAGCTTATCGACGCCGAATTCGCCATGAACGAAGGCGGCGGCGGCCGCGTGCGCCCCGATGGCACGCCCGAACTGCTGTCGATGCAGGTGGGCGAAAAACATTATCAGGATTTCGTGCTGGAGGTGACGAACCCCGGCGGCCATTCCAGCCGCCCCGTGCCCGACAACGCCATCTACCATCTGGCCGGCGCCCTGAAGGCTGTCGAAGCCCACCGCTTCCCCGTGGCGCTGAATGACACCACACGCGCCTTCTTCCTGAATGCGGCTCCCATGTTCCCGGCGCCCATCCGCCCGCACATGGCCGCCATTTCCCGGAACCCCGGGGATGAGAATGCCAGCGCTGTCCTTGCCATGGACCCGACGCTCAACGCCATGCTGCGCACCACCTGCGTCGCCACCCAGGTGGAAGCCGGCCATGCCCAGAATGCCCTGCCGCAGCGGGCGCGGGCCAATGTGAACTGCCGCATCATCCCCGGCGAAACGATCGAAGGCACACGCGCCGCGCTCGAAGCCGTGATCGCCAACCCGAAGGTGAAGGTCAGCGCCAACGATAACCGCAATCCGCTGGCCACCCAGCCACCGCTGAACGACCGCATCCTGAAACCGGCGCTCGCGCTTGCCGAAAAGCATTTCTCCGGCGTTCCCCTGCTGCCGATGATGTCCACCGGCGCGACCGACGGGCCGTTTCTGGCTGCGGTCGGAATCCCCGTCTATGGCGTGCCCGGCCTGCTCTACGAAGCTGATGGCGGCGGCGTGCATGGTCTCAACGAACGGATCCGCGTGAAAAGCGTCATGGATGGCCGCGCCTATCTCCACGCGCTTCTGAAAGCCTATGCCGATGAATAGATTTCCGCTGTCTGTGCACGACACTCTCTTGACGCAGGTGAATTTTTTGGCTGCAACCTATTTGTAATGTCAATGAAATCCCTTCTGGCGCTTGCCTGTCTTTTCGCTGCTGCCTGCACATCCGAAGAGGGGGCCGCGCGCTCCGGCAATGATGGTAAGGCGGAAACGGTCGAAGCCCGCGTCGAGCGGATCCTGTCGACCGTGCCGCTTGCCGATGGCCACAATGACTGGCCGATCGCCCTGCGTGGTGCCTATGGCCTCGAAGGCGCGCTGAAAGCGGACCTCTCCGCCGATCCGGCCACACGCAAGACACCGGGCCACACAAGCATTCCGCTCCTGCGCCAGGGCAGGGTAGGCCTCCAGCTCTGGTCGGCCTATGTTCCGGCCAGCCTTCTCCCCGAAGAGGCCGTGCGGATGACATTCGAGCAGATCCGCATTGTCCGCTCCTTTGCGGAACGCCACCCGGAAAGTTTCACTCTGGTCACCACGGCCGATGAAGCCGAAGCCGCCTTCAAGTCAGGCCGCATCGCCAGCTTCATCGCGCTGGAAGGCGCCCACCAGATCGCCGACGACATTGCCACTCTGCGCCGCGCGCATGCAGAAGGCGTGCGATCAATGACCCTGTCGCACAGCCGCCCCACCGCCCTGTTCGACAGTGCAACCGCTGATCCGCGCCACAATGGTATTGCCGCGGGAGCTGCCGAGATGATCGCCGAAATGAACCGCCTTGGTGTTCTCGTCGATCTTTCCCATGTTTCGCCGGCTGTCATGCATGCGGTGCTCGATATCACGCGGGCGCCTGTCATCTTCTCTCACAGCAGCGCGAAGGCGATAACGGGCCACCCCCGCAATGTCCCTGATGATGTGCTCGCCCGCATGAAGGACAATGGTGGGGTGGTCATGGTCACCTTCGTTCCGGCCTTCATCGATCAGGCCCGCGCGGACTGGCAGATCAGGCGGGATGCGCAGCGCCTCGTCGCCGGCCAGGGCGCGCAGGGCGAAGCCCGGATGGCGGAATGGGACAAGGCAAACCCCCGGCCCGTCAGCACCCTTGCCATGGTGGCCGATCATATCGACCATGTCGCCCGCGTTGCCGGTCATGACCATGTCGGCCTTGGTGGCGACTATGACGGCATACCCGACCTGCCCGTGGGTCTTGAAACCGTTGCGGCCTATCCGGCTCTTCTTGCCGAACTGGCGAGGCGCGGCTGGTCGGATGCCGATCTCGCGAAACTGGCCGGCGGCAATTTCCTCCGTGCCCTTCGCAGTGCCGAGGCCTCCTCCAGCGAGAACGGCAACTGAGCCTTGTTCCCGGGAGCAAACGGATCCACCGTTACCCATCGTTTTTCCGATAAATTACTAATATCAATACTTTTTATATCTCTTACTCTGCTCGTTTTCCTGTACTGGCTGCATGATCCTCACAAGCTTGCAGGCACCGAAAGCAGAACCCAACTCGAATTCGTGCGCCTTTTCGATCTCAACGGAGAGGGCAACATTCCTGCCTGGTTCAGCTCCTTCCTGTTCATCCTCGCGGCCTACAGCGGCGTTGAACTCGGCAGGGAAGACAGGGGGAATGCCGGCCGCATTCCGATGCGGATCGGCTGGAGAGCGATGGCAGGTGTTTTCCTTTTTCTGTCTCTTGATGAAACAGCGGGGCTGCACGAAGCGATAGGTCGTTATTTCTCGATCTTCGCCGATGGTCTTCCCATTTACGCCTGGACCTTCTTCGGTGCAGCCTTCGCCGCACTTGTGGGGCTGATGTTCCTGCCCTTCTTCCTTCGACTTCCGGCCGTGACCCGCACGGGGCTTGCGCTCTCAGGCCTCGTGTTTCTGGGGGGCGCTGTCGGTGTGGAAAGCATTGGCGCAATCGTTGATATCCGTGGCTGGGACCATGCCCCCAGAGGATTTTCATGGACCCGCGCCATCGCGCTGGAGGAAGGCATGGAAATGGCCGGCGTGATCATGCTGATCGCAACACTCCGTCACTATCGTCGCATGCTCGCCAAGCGGCACTGAGGATGCAACGAACTCAGCTTTCCCCGCCGGGCTTCAGCCCTGCAGACGCGCTATGATGCTGTCCAGCTGGTCAAGATCGGAAAAGCGGATCGAAACCGTCCCGTGACTGCCCTTGGCATCGATCAGCACCTGAACGCCCAGTGCATCGGACAATTGGGCTTCGAGCGCCTCGAGATCGCTATCCTTGCTGCGAGGACGGCCGCCCTTTGATGGCTGACCCTGCCTGCCACGCCCTGCCCCGTCCTTCCGGGCAAGCTCTTCCGCCTGTCGCACCGTCAATCCGCGCTCGACGACCATGCGTGCCAGTGCAAGTGGATCGGTGGCGCCCATGATGGCTTTTGCATGGCCTACGCTCAGACTGCCAGTCTTCAGCATCTCCTGTGCTTCTTCGGGCAGGTCCAGAAGGCGCATCAGGTTTGCGACATGGCTCCGGGCTTTGCCGGTCAGGGCAGCCACCATTTCCTGCGTATGGCCATATTCGCGGACGAGCCGTTGATAGCCCTGTGCTTCCTCGAGCGGATTGAGATCAGCCCGCTGCACATTCTCGATCAGGGCTGCTTCGAAACTGTCCATGTCGGACAAGGGCCTTACAACAACCGGGATCTCATGCAGGCCCGCCATCTGGCTGGCTCGCCAGCGCCGTTCACCAGCCACGATTTCATAGCGCCCGTCGTCCAGTGGGCGCACAAGGATGGGTTGCAGCACGCCCTTCACCCGGATGGAATCGGCCAATTCCGACATTGCCATTTCATCGAACTGGCGGCGCGGCTGGTTTGCGCACGGCTGGATGAGTGCAACAGGCAGCATGCTTGTCTGTTGCGTTTCGGCTGAAGACGGGCCCGGCCCCATTTCTTCAAGCAGGGCGGAAAGCCCCCGCCCCAGTGCCTTTTTCGGTCCTGCCATATTGTTGTTCGCTTTCCTGTTATCGCGCCTGCTGTCACGCGGCCTTGGCGGCCGTTGTCATCATCTCACGCGCGAGCGCCATATAGGCTTCAGAGCCCGGGCAACGCACATCATAGACCAGGGCTGGCACACCATGGCTCGGCGCCTCGGACAACCGCACGTTGCGGGGGATCATCGTTTCAAACACGCGTGTTCCAAGGGCGGCCCTCACATCCGAGGCGACCAGGTCAGAGAGGCGGTTCCGCTTGTCATGCATGGTGAGGACAACGCCCTCGATATCGAGCCGGGGGTTCTGTCTGGCCCGTA
>CAYMZC010000095.1:0-9635 GCA_964394815.1 uncultured Sandaracinobacter sp.
GCTCGCGGCCTTGCGGCCGGCAACAGTGGCAAGGCTGGGGCCGAAGGCATTGCGCCCCTGTTCGACCGTGTGGCAGGCAAGACACTGTGCGAATGCGGCAGGGCGGGCAGGGGCCTTGGCACTCTCGTCATTGGCAAGAGCGGGCATGCCACCCATCAGTCCCGCCGCCATCACGCCGGGCAGCAGGGTTCTCTTCACGGATTGCATCGACAAACTCTCCATCATCCCGGATTCATATTGTGGCCGGACTTTAGGGGTGCTGAACAACCGCCGCCACTTGTCCGTGCGCGGGTATGAGGGGAAAGCGACCCGACGGGCCGGGACTGCGGCTATTGGCCACGCAGTGACTTGGAGGCTAGGGTAGCCCTGAAAGGAAAGCCTCTTGAAAAGCCTGTCCGCCGGGCATCTTGCCGCCATGGCGCTCATCATGATTTCAGCAACACCCGGCATGGCAACGGACGAGGGTGTCGCAGAATCCGCGCTGATCGATGCCGGAAAGCGCCACTTCATCCGCTGCGTCGCCTGCCACACGATGAAGGCCGATGCGCCGCCCATGACCGGGCCGCATCTGGAGGGCATCGTCGGCCGCAGGGTTGCCTCGGTGGAAGGCTTTGCCTATACGGAACAACTGCGTGCGCTCGATTTCAATTGGACGGAAGAGCAGCTCGACCAGTGGCTGGAAAAGCCGCACGACCTTGTGCCCGGCATGTGCATGCCCTTCATGGGCCTGCGGAAACCCGAGGACCGGAAGGCCTTCATCGCCTGGCTGAAGTCCGGCCAGCCCTGAAGCGCCCACCGGCGCGAATTTCACCGTTTCGGACGCTTTGCTGCCTGACTGACGTGGCATGTTGACGCAAATTTTAGATTGGTGCGTCCCATGAGCAACAGCTGTTGCTTTTACGTTTGACATGAAATGGCTTCTTCGCCACCTGCCGGCGCAATTGCACGTTCCGTTGCAATAACACATCAACCTTGGGAGAAACTGATGCGTTCCGTCAGCCTTTCGTCGCGCGATCTCGTACGCGCGCTTCTTGCCTCCGCCGCCGTCGTGGCGACTGCACCGCTTCAGGCGCAGGGTGCTCAGGAGGCCGTTTCGACCGGCCTTGGCGACATTGTCGTGACCGCCCAGCGCCGCGCGGAAAACCTGCAGGACGTCCCTGTCGCCATCACGGCCGCAACGGCCGAAACCCTCGCGTCCGCCCGCGTCGAGAACATCTCGAACATCCAGAACATCTCGCCCAGCATCCAGTTCCGGGTCACCAACATCTCGACCTCCTCGGCGAACGTGATGATCCGCGGCCTTGGCACCACCGGCAACAGCCGCAGCTTCGAAGGCGCCGTCGGCATCTTCATCGATGGCGTCTATCGCACCCGCGCCGCCGCCGCGCTCCAGAACTTCGTCGATATCGACAGCCTGCAGGTTCTGCGCGGCCCGCAGGGCACGCTGTTCGGCAAGAACACCTCTGCCGGTGCGGTCATCCTCACCTCCACGGCGCCGTCGCTGCTCGACACCGAAGGCAATTTCGAGATCGGCTACGGCAATTACGACACCTTCACGGCCAAGGGCGCCGTCAGCGTTCCGCTCGCCGATACGGCAGCCCTGCGCGTTTCGGGCCTCTATTCCAAGCGTGACGGTTTCTACACCGACGCGCAGACCGGAAACAGCCTGAACAATGACGAAACCTATGCCTTCAAGGGCCAGCTTCTCGTAGAGCCTGCCGATGGCGTTTCCGTCCGCCTGATCGGGGACTTCTCGCGCGGTGAAGGCAATTGCTGCTACGCCACCTCCAACTACATCGATGGCCCGACCCAGCCGCTCGTCGATGCACTGACCCAGGCCCTCGGCCTGAAGCTCCCGTCGACCAAGCTCTCCGATTTCGAGCAGACGCTCAACCGTGAAGGCAACCAGATCATCAAGGACTATGGCGGGACGCTTCTCGTCGATGTCGAGATCGGTGGCGACACGCTGAAGTCGGTGACGGCGCTTCGCGAATTCAGCGTCGGCCAGTATGATGTCGATCCGGATTTCTCGGGCGCCGACATCTTCACCCTGAGCGAGAGCTTCCAAAGCCGCTTCTTCTCGCAGGAACTGACCTACAACGGCCGCATCGAATCCATCGACGCCAACTATGTTCTCGGTGCCTTCTTCTCCGACGAGAAGCTGGACATGACCCGCGATCTCGGCTGGAAATCGCAGGGCCAGGCCTATTGGGATGCCGTGCTGAGCGCCCAGGGCATTCCGGCGGGCGCGCTTGACGCCTCCGAAGGTCCGACCGCGAACGAAGTCATGGGCGGCAAGGCCCGTTCCTATGCGGGCTTCGCCCACATCAACGCCAACCTGACGGAACAGTGGAGCGTGATTGCCGGTATCCGCTATTCCATCGAGGAAAAGAGCGGCTTCTTCCGCAACAGCTTCTATCGCCCGGCACCGAACGAGGTGTTCAAGGCGCTCGGCATCCAGCCGGGGCCGGCCTATTCCGCCAAGCAGACCGACCGCGCGCTGAGCGGAACCCTTGGTGTCCAGTATCGCCCGACCGACGAGTCGATGGTCTACCTGACCTACAACCGCGGCTTCAAGGCGGGCGGGGTCAACATCGACGCCAACGCCGGCGGGACCGTGGCGAACAACCCGGCGCTGACTCCGGGCGCCGTGCCGCTCGATCCGCGCTATGCTCCGGAAACGGTCAACGCCTTCGAGCTTGGCGCCAAGGTCGACTATCTCGATGGTCGTGCACGCACCAACGTCGCCGTCTTCTACAACGACATCTCGGACCTGCAGGTGGCGCAGTTCGTCGGCCTGCAGTTCACCGTTCTGAATGCGAAGTCGGCTTCGACCTACGGCCTTGAGCTGGAAAACCTGTTCCAGCTGACCGACAGCCTGACGCTGGGCCTTGACGGCACCTGGCTGCCGCATGCCCGCTACGACGAAGATGCGCAGCTGGCAGCGGTTCTGTCGGACTCGCGCTTCCGCTACGCGCCGAAGTTCGCAGGCAACGCCACGCTGAACCTCGATCAGCCGCTCGACGACGACCTCACCCTCAATGCCCGTGCGCAATATCAGTTCAGCACCTCGCAGCTGATCGACAATGCGTCCATGGCGGACCGGGGCGATGTCGGCATCGTCAACGCGAACCTTGGCCTGAAGTCGGAGCGTCTTGGCCTCCACCTCGAAGCCTGGGTGCAGAACCTGTTCGACAAGACCTATGCGAACGTGGCCTTCGCCACTCCGCTGCAGACGGGTGACAGCAACGCCTATCTGGCGCCGCCGCGGACCTTCGGCGTCACGCTGCGTGGCCGCTTCTGAGGAAGCAGCGCTTTCGCGAAACGGGAAAGGGGGGCTTCGGCCCCCCTTTTTTGTGCCCGGCCTCCGGTGCGGCGTCAGTCCTCGAACATTTCGCCGAGGTAGAGGTCATGCACACGGCTGTCGGCCAGCATTTCCGGGCCTGTCCCCTCGAAGATCAGCACGCCTTCGGAAAGGACATAGGCGCGGTCGATGATCTGCAGCATCTCGTGGACATTCTGATCGGCGATGAGCACGCCGACCCCCAGGTCGCGCAGCGTGGCAACCATGGTGCGGGTGGTGATGATCGAAAGCGGATCAATGCCGGCGAAGGGCTCGTCCAGCAGGACGAAGGATGGCGAGACGGCCATGGCGCGCGCGATTTCGCAGCGCCGGCGCTCTCCGCCGGAAAGGCGCGGAGCAGGAGTGTCGCGCAGGTGATCGATGCGGAATTGCTGCATCAGCGTCTCGAGCCGCGTTGCGCGTTTTTCAGGGTCCGGCTCGTGCAGTTCCAGCACCATGGCGATGTTGCCGGCAACAGTCAGTCCCTGGAAGATGGAAGTTTCCTGCGGCAGCAGCGTGACGCCCATACGCGCGCGTTCGGCCGGCATGCGGCCCGTTATGTCCGCGCCGTTCAGTTCGACATGGCCGCTGTCCAGCGAGAGCATGCCCATCAGGGCGCGGAAGCAATGGGTCTTACCGGCGCCGCTGCGCCCGAACAGGCCGACGATCTCGCCGGGCCGCAGGTGCATTGTCACCGATTGCAGAACACGCTGCCGCCCATAGGCCTTGCACAGGCAAGTCGCTCGCAGGCCTCTGTTCAGGCCGCCCGAAATGGCGGGCGCGGCATTGCCCGGGTACGGTCTGCTGGCCATGCCATGTCCTTAAAGCCATTCGCCCCTCCAGGCGAGTGGAGGTCCCCGATTCAGTTCCTCGCCTTCGGCCGCCACAGGATGCGCAGGCCCCAGCTGTCCAGCCCCCGGTTCTGGCTGCTGAACAGCGTGGCATGGCTGAGGTGGATCCAGGACGCATCGACCGCAAAGGTGTCGGAAAGTCGCCAGCCGAAAGCCAGTTCCGGTTCGAAGAGCACGCGCGAGCCAAGGTCGACGCGCAAATTTTCGCGCGTGGCGTAGGACGGCCCGTTGTGGATGGCGATGCCGATCCCCGGGCGCGCATAGAGTGTGCGCCCGAAGGTCCAGTTGAGGCCAGCGGCGGCATAATCCGTCTGCCCCTGAAGGCCGACGGACAGCAGAAGATGCGGCGACGGGCTGCCAACGGCGGATAGGGCCTGTATGGGCCGTCCTATCCAGCCCGCCTTCAGATCCTGCCCCTTTTCGAACCCGGTCTGGGCAAGCACGATGTCATGCTCGTAAAGGCCGATTTAGACTTGTTCGGCTGACAGGGGCGCCGGGAATGCAAGTAGTATGATGAGTATTGTAGGTGTTAGGGGTTTTATGTTGGTATTACCGTCACCAGTTCCGGATCCATTGCGATGCGTACTTCGCCATCGCGCGTTTCCGGCGCGGTGGCACTCCACATTTCAAAGCTTGTGCCGCCGGCTTCGAGATGGACGAGATGGTGCGGCCCGAGAAAGCGCACGGAAAGAATGCGCGCCGCCCCGCCTTCGGCTGACTGGCGAAGGCCCTGCGGCCTGATCACGGCCACGGCGGGGCCATCGGCAAGGCCGGGGGCTGCCAGCCGGCCAAAGGGCGTTTCCGCCGTCCCGTTGCGGACGATGACGGGCAGGGCGTTCACTTCCCCGGTGAGGCGGGCGGCAGTGAGGGAGACGGGGGCGCGATAACAGTCTTCGGCCGGGCCTTGCTGCAGGATCCGCCCGCCTGCCATCAGCACCAGATGATCGCCGATCAGCATCGCTTCCTGCGGATCATGGGTCACGACAAGGACCGCCGCACCCGCATCGGCAACGACGGACAGCACGGTTGCACGGATATCGGAGCGCAGATGACGGTCAAGGCCGGAAAAGGGCTCGTCCATCAGCACCACGGCCGGCTGCCGGGCGAGGGCGCGCGCTATGGCGACGCGCTGCTGTTCGCCGCCGGAAAGCGTGTGCGGAAAAGCGCGCGCCCTGTGACCAAGGCGGAAATGCTCCAGCAGGCCGGCGACGCGCGCATCCCGGTCCGGCCTTTCCAGCCCCTTGAGGCCGAAGCCGATGTTGGAAACGACATCCAGGTGGGGAAAGAGGGCGTAATCCTGAAAGACAAGGCCGATGCCGCGTGCTTCCGGGGGAATCCGGAAACCCGGTGCCGAAAGCCTGTCTTCGCCAAGGGCGATCTCGCCCGCATCTGGCTGTTCCAGCCCCGCGATCAGCCTGAGAAGCGTGCTCTTGCCGCAACCGGATGGACCAAGCAGGCAGGTGACGGTGCCCGGCTGCAGCGTGAAGCTCGCGGACTCGACGGCGCGGGTAGCGCCATAGGCCTTGGTGACGGAGCGGACGGTAAGGCTGGGCAGCATCGGCAGTGGCTTAGGAGCCGGGCCTCGAGAGTGCAATCTCGCGGGTGAGCCACATGACCGCTGGCAGCGACAGGCAGAGGATCAGCAAGGATGGCCAGCCAGCCTGGGCAAGCCTTTCATCCAGCGCATAGTTGCTGGCGATGACAGCGAGCGTGTCGAAGTTGAAGGGCCTGAGGATGAGGGTGGCGGGCAGTTCCTTCAGTATGTCGATGAAGACTATGAGACCGGCGGTCAGCATGGTGCCGCGCGCCACGGGTAGTTGCACGGCAAGCGCCGCCCCGCTTTCGCCACGGCCAAGACTGCGGGCAGCATTCAGCATCGAGGGGGAGACCTTGGCCAGCCCTGCGTCGATCGGTTCGAGGGCGGCTGCCATCAGCCGTGCGGCATAGGCATAGACGAGAAGGACGATACCGCCCACAAGCCCGGAGCCGCCGGACCAGACAAGGGTGGCGGGCGCAAGCAGTCCGATCGCCATGGCAGCGCCGGGTGTCGCATAGCCAAGGCTTGAAAGACGCGAGGCAAGCGGGAAGCCGCGCGCGCCAAGGGCCAGCACCGTTGCAAGCGCCACGGTTACGATCGACCCTACCATTCCCAGCGCAAGCGAGTTCAGCCCCGCGCGCACCAGCCTCTGCATTTCCGGCACCACATCGAGAGAAGACAGGAAAAGCCAGCCCACCGGCAGAAGCAGCCCCATCGTCACGAGCGCAAGGCAGAAGAAGGCGGCTGCAAGGCCGGGCAGAAGCGAAAGGCGTGTCACGGGAAGGGGGCGCCAGCGGGCCTTGCCGCCTTCGTGGCTGCTGCCGCGCCGCCCCTGCCGTTCGATCCAGAGGAGCAGGGCGGCGGCTGCCAGAAGCGGCAGGGCAAAACGGGCGGCGCTGGCGGTGGAACCGAAGACCGACCATGCCCGCACGACCCCTGTCGTCAATGTCTGGACTGAAAGGAACTGGACCGCGCCATAATCGGCCAGCGTTTCCATGACCACCAGCGCAACGCCGGCCGCAAGCGCCGGCCGGGCCACGGGCAAGGCCACCGTGCGAAAGGCCCGCCAGCGCGAGGCGCCCAGCATGCGGGCGGCTTCCAGCGCATCGACCGACTGGTTGAGGAAGGCCGCGCGCATGGCGAGATAGACATAGGGGTAAAAGGCCGCCCCCAGAACGAACACCGCGCCCGGCATGCCATGCATGTTGAACGGAAGGTCGAAGCCGGCGCCCGCCCTGAGCGCCATGCGCAGATCGCCGGCGACATCGAAGAGATCGGCATAGGCATAGGCCAGAACGAAGGCGGGCGCTGCCAGCGGCATGGCCAGCGCCCAGGAAAAGACCCTGCGGCCGGGAAATTCATGCATCACCACAAGCCAGGCGGCCATGGTGCCAAGAACCATGGTGACCATGCCGACGAGCAGCGCCAGCACGGCCGATGTTCCGGCATAGCGCAGCACATCGGCAAACGGAATCGCAGCGGCACCGGGCGACAGCCCCGCCAGCACGAGACCCAGAAGCGGCGCAATCGCAATGAGGGCGGCCGCCCCCGCAAGGATCGGGAGCGGCCGCAGATTGCCAGACGCGAAAGCGGGCGCGCTTGCGGTCAGCGCCACCCGGCCTTGCTCATCATCGACTGGGCTTCGGGCTGGCGCGCGGCGAAGGCCGCCGCCGACATCGGATGCGCGGTGAAAGCCGCATAGGCGTCGACCGGTGGCGGCGGGGGCACATCCGGCGAAACCGGAAATTCATTGTTCGATGCCGCCACATGGGTCTGGGATTCCGGCGAGGCAAGGAATTCCAGAAGCCGGATGGCATTGGCCTTGTTGGGCGCATTGGCGGCAACCCCGCCGCCCGAAATGTTCACATGCGCGCCCTTGCCATCGAGGCTGGGGAAGGCGAGCGAAACCTTCGTGGTGACGGCCTTGTCCGATTCATTGTCGCCGCTTGCCATGCGGATGAAATAATAGCTGTTCGTGATCGCCACTTCGCACACGCCGGCAGCAACGGCGCGGATCTGGTCGCGGTCTCCGCCCTGCGGCGGGCGCGCCATGTTGGCGACGATGCCGCGCACCCAGGTGTCGGCCTTTTCCGGCCCCCAGGCCTCGATCAGCGCACCGACCAGCGAGAGGTTGTAGACGCTGTCGGACGAGCGGACGCACAGCCTGCCCTTGAAACGGGGGGCGGCAAGTTTCTCGTAGCTGTCCACATCCTCGGGTTTCACCTTCGCGCTGTCATAGGCGACGATGCGTGCCCGGCGGGAAAGCCCATACCATTTGCCAGAAGGCTCACGCAGGTTTTCCGGGATGCGCGCATCCAGCACGGCCGACTGGACAGGCTGGAAAAGGCCCGCCTGATCGGCACGCCACAGGGCGCCGGCATCTGCCGCGATGAAGACATCGGCCGGGCTGTTCGCGCCCTCGCTGCGCATGCGGGCGACCAGTTCATCGGGCTTGCCCTCGATCCGGTTGATGCGGATGCCCGTTTCCTGCGTGAAGCGTTCGTAAAGCGGCAGGTCACTGTCATAGTGGCGCGCGGTGTAGAGATTGACCACGCCAGTTTCGGTCGTTGCCGCATCCGCACCATCGGTCTTCTCGCTGCCTGCCCCCTGGCCGGAGCAGGCAGAAAGCAGGCCAAACGCCGCAACGCCTGCAAGCATGGATATGATCCGCATCGCCCTGGTTTCCGTCACAGGCCTTCTCCTTCGCAGGCCGCCAGTTCATTGGCTCACGCCTGATAATGGTTCGCAACAGCGTCTCTCTAGACGAAGGGTGCTGCGCCGGTCCAGCCCTGATTTGGGCCGGACCGGGGAAGGGCGGCTATTCTTCCCGGCAGGGCGCCGGAAAAGGCACGGCAGGCTCAGACGGCCTTTGTCAGCTTCCGGTAGGCGGCCTTCAGTTCATCGGCCAGAATATCGAGGGTGGCGCGGATATTCTCCTCGCTTTCCTTCAGGCCTGCGCGGGCGGAGAAATTCTCCCACTTCTGCTCGAGCTTGTCCCACTCTTCCCGAGCCTCCATGCTGCCCAGATGCGCCTTGACCTTTGCCTCGTCCCGCAGGCGCTCCAGTTCGGCGCGAAGTTCATCAAGGCTGCTCATGAACGTCTCTCCATCTGCAAGCGTGATGTGGCGCATGCATTGCCACATCGCGCAGGCTCGCACGGCTTTGCCCGGCCGGCAACCCCTGCTCAGTCGAGAAGCAGCTTCATGCCAGGATCGCCCTTTTCCATCGCGCGCCGATAGGCCGGCCGCGCGGCGACACGCTGGAGATAGGCGCGGATATTGGGATAGGGCGTGAAATCGCGCGGGATGAAGTTGCGCATTGTCGTCAGCGCAAAGACCATCATGATGTCGGCCGCGCTGAATGTCTCGCCCGCGAACCAGGGCACCTCGCCCAGCCGTTTTTCCACCAGCGCATGCGCCCTGTCGCTGCGGGCGCGCACGAGCGGCATGGCGGCATCGCCGGCGCCAAGGATGCCGGCAATCAGTTCGCCCATGCCGCTGGCCACCATCGAGGCGTTGGAAAAATGGAACCAGAAGAGATAATCCGGAAAGGCCGGATCATCCGGCCGCACCCGCAGGCGGCCTTCGCCATGGCGCGCGATGATATAGTCGACGATGGCCCCCGATTCCGCGAGGCAGATATCGCCATCGGTGATGATGGGGGCTGTTTCCAGCGGGTGGAGGGCCTTGTAGTCCGCCGGTGCAAGCCGCGTGACCGGATCGCGTTCATAATGCTTCAGCGCATAGTCGATCCCCAGTTCCTCGCAGAGCCAGACGATGCGTTCGGACGCGGAAACGCCAAGATGGTGAACCGTGAGCATGGCTTCTTCCCCCTTCCGGCCCGACACGGTGCCGCGCCGCTTGCATCTTGCCGGCTAGCCGCATTTGCGGGCCGCCGCATGCCC
>CAYMZC010000096.1:0-9523 GCA_964394815.1 uncultured Sandaracinobacter sp.
ATTCGCGCGGTGATGGCGCGGCTTCCGCACCGTTATCCCATGCTTCTCGTCGATCGCGTCGAGGAGCTGGTTGAGGGTGAGCGGATTGCCGCCATCAAGGCGGTGAGTATCAACGAACCCTTCTTCCAGGGCCATTTTCCGGGGCGCCCGATCATGCCGGGCGTTCTGATCGTTGAGGCGCTGGCCCAGGCGGCCGGCGTTCTCGCGCTGGAAAGCCTTGGGGACGAAGGTATCGGGAAGCTCGTCTATTTCATGGCGATCGAGGATGCGAAGTTCCGCAAGCCGGTCGAGCCGGGGTGCCTGCTTTGCCTCGATGTGAAGTTCGTGCAGCGACGCGCCAGTGTCTGCAAGTTCGAGGGGCAGGCCCTTGTCAATGGTGAAGTGGCCGCGCAGGCCCGCTTCACCGCCATGATGGCGGACCCGCCAGCCTGAGGGTGAGCCCTTCGTCAAGCACAGAAGCCCGATGTGATAAGGCCCGGCCACTATGCCGGGCCTTTTCGCGTAGGCATGTGTGAAAGGCCCCTTTGGGCCGGCCGCCCAATCCGCCCCGCAAAAACAGGTCTGGCCTAATCTGTCCGTCTGCGGCTCATGCGCCGGGAACTGCGCGCCAGAAGCGTCAGCAACACAAGGGCGCCGACGGCCCATTCCATGCGCGGCTCAAGGCTCAGCCACAGCAGGCGCAGTGCTTCGGGCAACAGTTCAACCATGGGGGACGAAGGCCTCCTTCGGCCCGTGTCACTACACGCGCCTTGTTGCAGTTACGGGGCAGATCCGTTGCAGCAACGGGTCAGCCATGACAGCAACGGGGATCAGGAAGGCTCGTTCCGTGCCTGCCCGATGAAGCGGGCCGGGCGGGCGTCAGGCTGTTTGCGTGAACATCTCCCGGCCGATCAGATAGCGCCGGATTTCGGATGTGCCTGCGCCGATCTCGTAGAGCTTGGCATCCCGCAGCAGCCGCCCGGTCGGATAATCATTGATATAGCCATTGCCGCCCAGCGCCTGGATCGCCTCCAGCGCCATCCAGGTCGCCTTCTCCGCGGAATAGAGGATGGCGGCGGCGGCATCCTTGCGGGCGGTCTCGCCCCGGTCGCAGGCCTGCGCCACGGCATAGACATAGGCACGCGCGGTGCTGAGGGCGACATACATGTCCGCGATCTTGCCCTGCATCAGCTGGAAGGTGCCGATCGGCTGGCCGAACTGTTCCCGATCATGGACATAGGGCATCACGATGTCGAGGCAGGCCTGCATGATGCCCAGCGGGCCGCCGCACAGCACAACGCGCTCGTAATCGAGGCCGGACATCAGCACCTCGACCCCGCGCCCCTCTGTGCCCAGGATATTGGCTGCGGGAACGACGCAATCCGCGAAGACCAGTTCGCACGTGTCGGAGCCGCGCATGCCCAGCTTGTCGAGCTTGGGTGCGGTCGAGAAACCGTCCATGCCGCGCTCGATCAGGAAGGCGGTGATGCCGCGCGGCCCGGCCTGGGGGTCGGTTTTGGCATAGACGACCAGCGTATCGGCGTGCGGTCCGTTGGTGATCCAGAATTTGTTGCCATTGAGGACATAACGGTCGCCGCGCTTTTCGGCCCTCAGCCGCATCGAGACGACATCGGACCCGGCGCCCGGCTCCGACATGGCGAGGCTGCCGACATGCTCGCCCGAAATCAGCTTCGGCAGATAGCGCGCCTTCTGGGCCTCTGTGCCCCAGCGGGCGATCTGGTTGATGCACAGGTTGGAATGGGCGCCATAGCTCAGCCCGACCGAGGCGGAGGCGCGCGAGATTTCCTCGACCGCAATCACATGGGCGAGATAGCCCAGCCCCGCGCCGCCATCGGCTTCGGGCACGGTGATTCCATGCAGCCCCAGCGCGCCGAGCTTCGGCCAGAGATCGCGCGGGAAGCTGTTCGTCCGGTCGATCTCGGCAGCCCGCGGCGCGATTTCTGCCTCGGCAAAGGCGCGCACGCTGTCACGCAGCATGGCGATGGTTTCGCCATGATCGAAGCCAAGCATGGGAATGGTCATTCGGCCTCCGCTTTCTTCAGGCTCACGAGCAGGGTTCCTTCACTGACCTGTGCACCGGCGGCAACGGCCACGCTCTCGACCTGGCCGTCGAAGGGGGCGGTCAGCCGGTGTTCCATCTTCATTGCTTCCAGCACCAGCAGCCTGTCTCCGGCTGCGACCTTGTCGCCGGGCCTGACGTGCAGGCTGATGACCTTGCCCGGCATGGGGGCTGCGATGGCGCCATCGGCGGGGCCGGCGGCGCTATGGCCTTCCCAGGCGGGGTCATGGTCGAGGAAGCGCCAGCTTGCGCCTTCGCGCCGCGCCTCCACGCCATGGGGGCAGGGCAGGATGACAGCGCGCGGATCGGGCGTAAACGGGCCATCGCCGTTCACGAAGAGGCCATTGTCTCCCGCCACGATCCGCTGTTCGGTCCCGCTGCAGGTTTCGCTTTCGGCCCACAGGGCAAAGTGCGATGCGGCGGGCAGGTTCAGGCGAAAGGGCCGTGCGAAGCCGGTGGCGCCGCTGGCCGTGCCCGGCAGCAGCCGGGCCGCCGCCGCCGCCACGACGCCCGGCGGCGGTGGCGGCCGGTCGAAGAGCGTGGCTTCGTTGCGCGCGATGAAGCCGGTGTCGATGGCGCCGGCGCGGAAGTCCGGGTGCGCTGCCAGCCGCGCGAGAAAACCCCTGTTGCTCGCCGGGCCTTCCAGCTCCACGCGGTCGAGCGCGTCAACCAGCCTTGTCAGCGCTTCCGCGCGGGTGGGGGCATGGGCGATGATCTTGGCGATCATCGGGTCGTAATGGACCGTCACTTCGGAACCGGCCTCGACTCCGGTGTCGATGCGCACGCCTTCCGGGAAGCCGAGTTTTGCAATTGTGCCGGTCGAGGGCAGGAAGCCGCGGTCCGGATTCTCGGCGTAAAGCCGGGCTTCCACTGCATGGCCCCGGCATTCGATCGCATCCTGCATCAGCGGCAGCATTTCGCCCCGCGCCACCCTGATCTGCCATTCGACAAGGTCGAGGCCCGTGATCATTTCGGTCACGGGGTGTTCCACCTGCAGGCGGGTGTTCATTTCCATGAAGTAGAATTTCGGGTCGCCGCTCTCGTCGCAGTCGTCCATGTCGAGGATGAACTCGACCGTGCCGGCATTTTCATAGCCGATGGCATGGCCGGCAGTGACGGCGGCAACGCCGAGGATGTGGCGCAGCTCGTCCGAGAGGCCCGGGGCGGGCGCTTCCTCGATCACCTTCTGGTGGCGGCGCTGGAGCGAACAGTCCCGCTCGAAGAGGTGGAGGATGTTGCCGTGGCTGTCGGCGAAGATCTGCACCTCGACATGGCGTGGCCGGCGGATGAGGCGCTCGAGCATCACACCGTCATTGCCGAAGGCGGCCTGTGCCTCGCGCTTGGCGGCGAGAAGGGCTTCGGTGAAGCCGGCCCTGTTTTCCACCGGGCGCATGCCCTTGCCGCCGCCGCCAGCCACCGCCTTGATGAGAAGCGGATAGCCGATCAGCTCGGCCATGCGCTCGAGCCGGACGAGCGACTGGTCCTCACCCATGTAGCCCGGCGTCACCGGAACGCCGGCGGCCTTCATGCGGGTCTTGGCGCTGTCCTTCAGGCCCATGACGCGGATTGCCTGGTCCGACGGGCCGATGAAGACCAGACCGGCGGCGCGAACGGCTTCGGCAAACGCGGCATTTTCCGAGAGGAAGCCATAGCCGGGGTGGATGGCGTCGGCCCCGCTGTCCTTCGCTGCCTGCAGGATGCGGTCCATCCGGAGGTAGCTTTCCGTGGCCGGCGCCGGGCCGATGGCGATGGCTTCATCGGCCATGCGCACATGCGGTGCCATGGCATCGGCTTCGGAATGGACGGCGACGGTCGCAATACCCATGCGCCGCGCCGTGCGGATGATTCGGCAGGCGATCTCGCCCCGGTTGGCGATCAGGATCTTCTTCATGCCCGCGCCCTCATTCCGGAACCCAGGCCGGCTTGCGGCGTTCGATGAAGGCCTTCAGCCCTTCCTGCCCCTCGGCGCTGGCGCGCCTGTCGGCGATGCGGTCCGCCGTGCGCGCGCGAAGCGTGGCGTTGATGGGGCGTCCGGTCACGTCGCGGACAAGAGCCTTGGCTTCCGCGATGGCGCCCGGTGCGCCGAGGAGGATGGCCTCGAGCCAGCGGTCGACCTGTTCCTCGGGCGTGTCGCTCACGATATGGACAAGGCGCATCGACTGCGCTTCTTCCGGGCCGAAATCCTCGGCGGTGATGAAATATCGGCGCGCGGCCGAAGGGCACATCTTCCACATCACGAAGGGCGCGATGGTGGCCGGGATGAGGCCGAGCCGCACTTCAGACAGGCGGAAGCGCGCATCACTGCGGCAGATCACCATGTCGGCGCAGGCGACAAGGCCGACGCCACCGCCGAATATATTGCCATGCGCGATGGCGATCACCGGCTTCGGGCAGCGGTCGATGGTCCAGAGCATGTCGGACAGATGGAGGGCGTCGGCCCGGTTTTCCGAAACGGAAAGATCGGCCGAGTCGCGCATCCACCCGGCATCGGCCCCGGCGCAGAAGCTCGGCCCGTTGCCGGCAAGCAGCACCGCCCGCACCTGCGGATCGGCGCCCAGCGCCTTGAAGGTGGCCGTCAGCGACGCGATCATCGCCGCGTCGAAGGCATTGTGCTTTTCCGGACGGTCCAGGATGACCCGCGCAAGACCACGGTTGTCGAGTTCGGTGACCAGCATGACTACATCCTGAAGAGGCCGAAGCGCGTTTCGGCAATGGGAGCGTTGAGGGCGGTGGCGAGGCTCAGCCCGACGACGCGGCGGGTGTCCTCGGGGGCGATGATGCCATCGTCCCACAGGCGGGCGCTGGCATAATAGGGGTTGCCCTGCCGTTCATATTGCTCACGGATCGGCGCCTTGAAGGCTTCCTCTTCGGCACGGCTTGAAAATCCGCCGGATTTCACGGTGGCGAGCACGCTGGCAGCCTGCTCGCCACCCATCACCCCGATGCGGGCGTTTGGCCACATCCACAGGAAGCGGGGCGAATAGGCGCGGCCGCACATGCCATAGTTGCCGGCGCCGAAGCTGCCGCCGATGACCAGGGTGATCTTGGGAACCGACGCCGTCGCCACCGCCGTCACCAGCTTGGCGCCATGCTTGGCGATGCCTTCATTCTCGTAGCTGCGGCCCACCATGAAGCCCGAGATGTTCTGCAGGAACAATAGCGGTATGCGGCGCTGGCAGCAGAGCTGGATGAAATGCGCGCCTTTCTGGGCGGATTCCGAAAAGAGGATGCCGTTGTTGGCGATGATCCCGACATCCAGCCCTTCGATCCGGGCAAAGCCTGTCACGAGGGTTGCGCCGAAAAGCGGCTTGAAGGGTTCGAACCGGCTGCCATCGACGATGCGGGCGATGATCTCGTGCACATCGACCGGATGCCGCGGATCGACGGGAACGAGCGCATGGAGATCCTCGGCCGGAAAGCGCGGCGGCTCGACAGGCGCGCGCCGCGGCTCAAGGCCAGGCGGCACCGTTTCCATCGCCGCGCGCACGAGGGCCAGCGCATGGGCGTCATCCTCGGCGAGATGGTCGGCCACGCCGGATATGCGGGCGTGCACATCGCCGCCGCCCAGATCCTCGGCGGAAACCTCCTCGCCTGTTGCCGCCTTCACCAACGGCGGCCCGCCGAGGAAGATGGTGCCCTGGTTGCGGACGATGATCGACTGATCGGCCATGGCAGGCACATAGGCGCCGCCGGCCGTGCAACTGCCGAGAACGGCGGCGATCTGGGCGATCCCCTCGGCCGACATGTTGGCCTGGTTGAAGAAGATCCGGCCGAAATGGTCGCGGTCGGGGAAGACTTCATCCTGGCGGGGCAGGTTGGCGCCGCCCGAATCGACCAGATAGATGCATGGCAGGCGATTCTGCGCCGCGATTTCCTGCGCCCGCAGATGCTTCTTCACCGTCAGCGGATAATAGCTGCCGCCCTTCACCGTCGGGTCGTTGGCGACGATCATCGACAGCCTGCCGGAGACCTGGCCCACGCCGGCGATCAGCCCGGCAGCCGGCACCTCCTCGCCATAGACTTCATGGGCGGCGAACTGGCCGATTTCGAGGAAGGCCGTGCCCGGATCGAGCAGACGCTCCACACGCTCGCGCGGCAGCAGCTTGCCGCGCGCGACATGCCGCGCGCGTGCAGCTTCAGGGCCCCCGGAAGCGATCCGTGCCGCCTTTTCCTTCAAATCCGCCACCTGTGCCGCGAGCGCGCGGCGGTTGGCGTCCGTTTCCGCGTCAGGCGTGATCCCGGTTCCGATGACTGGCATTTTTTATACCTAGTGCTGATTGCAGGCCGGGGAAAGCCCGGCAGGCATGTTGACGCTGCCGCATGGCATTACCGTTTTTTCCGCGCGATCATGGCAGCAACATGGGGCGGGGCATTGCACAATGACGACGAAAAGGTTAGGCGCAGCCACTTTCAAGGCTGGTCGGAACCAGCCGCAACCGAAGGACGGATTTTCATGGCCAAGCAGGGCATCCACCCCGAATATCACATGATCAAGGTCCAGATGACCGACGGCACCGTGTTCGAGACCCGCTCCACCTGGGGCAAGGAAGGCGACACGCTGGCGCTCGACATCGACCCGAAGAGCCACCCGGCCTGGACCGGCGGCGCCGCCAAGCTTTCCGATGGCGGTCGCGTGGCGCGCTTCAACAAGCGCTTCGGCGGCCTTGCAAGCATGTCCAAGAAGGGCTGAGCCCGCTGGCATGGGGCCGGCCAAGGGCTGACCCGCAAGAGACAGGAAAGGCTCGTGGCGCATTGCGCCACGGGCTTTTTCATGGCCTTTTCGATCCTGGGCCGCCTGCCGACGGGCTCTTGACGGCGGGCTCTTGACGGCGGGGCAGCCGTGCGGCGATCACGGCTGGCGGAGGGCATTATTCCATGGGCATCCGCGACGAACTGCCGAACCGTGCCCCGCACGAGGTTGTCCTGGACGGCGCCTGCCGTCACCATGAACCGCAAGGTCGTAAATGCCCGGCGGAAAGGCGGGGCTGATGTCGCCAGCCCGCCCCCTGCTGACCGCAAATGCCATGCGCGCGGCCGAAGCCAGCTGGTTTGCCGCCGGGCATGACAGCTTTGCCCTGATGGAAGTGGCGGCAGCCGCTGTCGCGGAACGCGCGGCCAGGCTGGCGCCGGCGGGTGGCTCCATCCTCGTGTTGGCCGGGCCGGGCAACAATGGCGGGGACGGCCATGTGGCGGCGCGCCTTCTGGCGGAGCGCGGCTTTCAGGTGCAGGTGGCGCAGCTGGTGCCGCCCGGGCGTCTCTCGGGCGATGCCGCCCGCGCGGCTGCCGCCTGGCATGGCCCGGGCCGCCCGGCTGCCGAAGCCGATCCCGCCGCCCATGATCTCGTGATCGACGCCCTGTTCGGCATCGGCCTGTCGCGCCCGCTGGAAGGTGAGGCGCAAAGCCTTGTCGAGCGGGTGAATGCAGCCGGGCGCCCGGTTCTGGCGGTCGACATCGCCTCGGGGCTGAATGCGGACAGCGGCGAAAGCCCCGGTGTTTCGATCCATGCCGAAGAGACCGTCAGCTTTCACTGCGCCAAGCCCGGCCATCTGCTTCTGCCGGGCCGGCTGCAAACGGGCCGCCTGATCGTGGCGGATATCGGCCTGCCACCGCCGGAGGCACCCATTCTGTGGGAAAATGGCCCCGGCCTCTGGACCATTGCTGTGCCGGGAGCCGGGAGCCACAAATATGCGCGCGGGGCGGCGCTGGTCTGGTCCGGCCCGGCGCTTCAGACCGGCGCTTCGCGGCTGGCGGCCATGGGCGCGCTCCGGGCCGGGGCAGGGGCTGTCACCCTCGTCGGGCCGCGCGCGGCGCTCATGGTGCATGCCGCGCACATGACGGCGGTGATGCTGGCCGAGGCGGATGCCGAGGGCTTTGCGCGCCAGATCGACAACCCCCACATCCGCGCCGCCTGCATCGGCCCGGGCGCCGGCAGCCCGGCGCGGCAGGTAGCGGCAGCCGGTCTGCGCGCCGGCCGGGCGCTGGTGCTCGATGCTGATGCGCTGACCGCCTTTGCCGGGCAGGCCGGCACATTGTCCGGGCTTGTCCGCGCACGGGTACGGCCTGTCGTCCTTACCCCGCATGAGGGGGAATTCACCCGCCTGTTCCCGGATTGCGGGGGCAGCCGCCTGGAGCGCGCCCGCAAGGCGGCGGCGGCCAGCGGGGCTGTGGTGGTGCTGAAGGGGGCGGATTGCGTGATCGCGGCCCCGGATGGCCGGGCCGCCATCAACGCCAATGCGCCCGCCTGGCTGGCAACCGCCGGTTCGGGCGATGTGCTGGCCGGCTTCATCACCGGTTTCCTGGCGCAGGGCATGGAGGGGTTTGAAGCAGCGGCGGCCGGTGTCTTTCTGCATGGCGCCGTCGCCGGCCAGCTGGGGCCGGGGCTCATCGCCGAGGATCTGGTCGGCCCGGTGTTTCGGGAGGCGCTTGCCGGGCTGCTGCGGGCTGCAGGCCCCGATCAGCCCGCGTGACCGCTTTCTTCCGCGCTTTCTTCCACAATGTCGCCGCGCCTGTTTCCCTGGCGCGTGTCGAGAAGCAGGCGGTCGGCTTCGAGAAGGGCCGCCTCCAGCGAGGGCGCGCCGGGCGACAGGCCCGTTCGCGCACCGACATGGACGCGCACCGGCCCGCCGCCCAGATCATAGCCTGAAAGGCCGGCGGCCCTGATCCGCTCAAGCGCTGCCTCGGCCTCCTGCCGGGGCACGAGGGCCACGAACTCGTCGCCGCCCCAGCGTGCGAGAAAACCGGACGAGCCGATTGCTTCGGAGAGCCGGATGGCGACCTGTCGCAGCAGCGCATCGCCGACAATGTGGCCGTGGGTGTCGTTCACGGCCTTGAAGCCGACGAGATCGATGAGGATCAGCGCCCGCGCGCCCGGCTTGCTGGCCCATCTGGCTTCCAGCGCCCGCCGGTTGGCGATGCCCGTCAGCTGGTCCTGCCCGGTCATCGCTTCCAGCGCCCGGATCCGCCGCAAGAGGATGAGGCACAGCCCGGCCAGCAGCACGGCCGCAAGGGCGGCAAGCATGAGGGCCGTGTTCATGGAAACCCGCCCGGCCCCGGTCAGCCGATCGGTTCGTCTGGGTAGGTGCCGAAGGCATGTTCGCGAAGAAGATAGCCGCTGCGACCCTGGCCTTCCACGCGGCACCAGCGATCGGCGCACATCGTCACCCGCATCGAGACACCGGCTTCGGCCCGCAGGACCACGGGTGCACCGAGATCGGGGCGGGCGCGCAGGTCGCGCGTCTGCCGCACGATCTGCACGGTGCGGTCGGTCGACAGCATGGCGCGGTCCATCCAGCCTTCGGTGCCATCGGCGTCGCGCACGCGCCGCCAGACATTCCATTCCTGCGTCACTTCAAGCGGCACGCCGGGGCGGGTGAACACCCAGATGACGGGATATTGCTTGCCAGGCCCGGCGCGCATGTAGGCACGGTTGGCCCGCAGCGAGGCAAAGCGCGGAACCGGCAGGCC
>CAYMZC010000097.1:0-9489 GCA_964394815.1 uncultured Sandaracinobacter sp.
CCTTCTTCGGGCCGATCACGCTGATCTATTTCCTGACCCTGGCAACCCTCGGGCTGGTGAACATCTTCCAGAACCCGGATATCCTATGGGCGCTTTCCCCGCACCATGCGGTGCGCTTCTTCATGACGGATGGCGTGCTGGCGTTCCTCGCGCTTTCATCCGTGATCCTCGCCGTCACCGGCGCGGAGGCGCTCTATGCCGACATGGGGCATTTCGGCCGCAACCCCATCCGCATAGGCTGGCTGGCCCTTGTGCTGCCCGCCCTGATGCTGAACTATCTGGGGCAGGGCGCGATGCTGATGGGCAACCCCGAGGCGATCCGCAATCCCTTCTTCCTGCTTGCGCCAGAGGAGCTCCGGCTTCCGCTGGTGGTGCTGGCCACGCTCGCCACGGTCATTGCCTCGCAGGCGGTGATCTCGGGGGCCTTCTCGATCACGCGCCAGGCTGTGCAGCTTGGCTATCTTCCGCGCCTGAAGATACTGCACACGTCGGCCCGGGCCGAGGGGCAGATCTACATTCCCTTCATCAACTGGGTGCTGCTGGTGCTGGTGATCCTGCTGGTGCTGGGCTTCGGCAGTTCGTCAAACCTGGCCGCCGCCTATGGCATTTCCGTCACCGGCACGATGCTGATTTCCACCGTGATGATCGGCATTCTCATCACGCAGGTCTGGAAATGGAACCGCTGGCTGTCCTACCTGCTGATCGGCGCCTTCCTCATCATTGACGGGGCCTATTTCACGGCCAATCTCACCAAGATCCCCGATGGCGGCTGGTTCCCGCTGCTGGCGGGCCAGGTTGAATTCACCCAGCTCACAACATTGTAGCGCGGGCGCTTCCTCATGCAGCAGCGGCTGAAGGAATCGGCCATGCCGATGGAGGTCTTCATCAAGTCCGCCTCCCGTGCGGCGGCGCGTGTGCCGGGCACGGCGGTCTTCCTGTCCTCCACCTCCAATGGTGTTCCGCATGCGCTTCTGCACAATCTGAAGCACAACAAGGTGCTGCACGAGCGCATTCTCATCCTCACCATCGTGATCGACGAGGTGCCCTTCATCTCGGATGCGGACCGGGTCGAGGTTTTTGACCTGGGGGCGAATTTCTACCGCCTGATCCTGCGCTACGGCTTCATGCAGCAGCCGGATGTTCCGCGCGCCCTGAAGGCCGTGAACACCTGCGGGCCGGATATCCGCATGATGGACACCAGCTTCTTCCTTGCACGGCAGACGCTTCTGCCATCCGAGCGGCCGGCAATGCCGCTTTGGCGGGAAAAGCTCTTTGCCTGGATGCTGCGAAACGCCGAATCGGCGATGGAGTTCTTCAAGCTGCCGACGAACCGCGTGGTGGAACTGGGAAGCCAGGTCGAGATCTGAGGACGCTCAGCCGGCGGCTCTCGGCGGCCATGTCCGGCACGCCGCGCTTTCCGCTATTCGGAAGCTGCGGCCGGAATGTGCGATATATCCCGGCCTCAAGCGCCAGCAGTGATGGCTGGTGCCATCCGAAGCGTCTGTTTCAGTGATTTCCGGGGCAGGGCAGTGATGCGATCCTGCATAGGGCTGTCATGCCTTGCACCCTTCGGGCGGAGGCAAAAAAGAAGGGCCGCGGTGGATACCGCGACCCTTCCATTTGCTTGAAGCCGTAGGGCTTACTGAGCCGGAGCAGCAGCAGCGGCGTCAACCGCGGCAGCGGCGTCGGTGGCGGCGCCTTCGACAGCGGCAGCGGCGTCGGTGGCAGCGCCTTCGACGGCAGCAGCAGCGTCAACAGCAGCGGCGTCGACGGTGGCAGCAGCCGCATCGGCGGTCGCAGCAGCAGCGTCAGCAGTTGCTTCGGCGGCAGCGGCGGTGTCGGCAGCAGCTTCTTCCGTGGCGTCAGCAGCTTGCTTTTCGCCGCAAGCGGCGACCAGGGCGAGGCTCGCAACGGCAGCGAGGGTGAAAAGCTTGTTCATTCTGACCTCCTATAAGGGCACGATTGCCCAATTGTTGCAGGCCATGGGGGTGAGACCTTGCGGCCGCAAGCTCGATCCCCGACGACCCGTGAGGGGTGCGACGTGGTCTGAAGCATCGCGCCATTGCAATAGCGCGTTGCGGATTTCAAGGCCCATTGTTTGCGAAGTGCGACGAATTGCGTTCATGGCCGACGAGGTGTTTTCCCCGGGGGGGCGGGGCTTTGCCTGTCCCGGGGCTTGGCGTGGCCATGGCAAGCGGGCATTGAGGCGGCCATGAAGGACAAGCCTTTCACCCCGCAGCAGCCGCTCAGGCTGGGCACGCGCGGCTCTCCGCTCGCCCTGGCGCAAGCCCGCATGGCCGAGGCGGCGCTCGTCGCCGCCCATGGCACCAGCGTTGCGGACATCGCCACCATCGTCGTCCAGACGCAGGGCGACAGGATCCAGGACAGGCCGCTCGCGGAGATTGGCGGCAAGGCCCTGTGGACCAAGGAACTCGACCGCGCCCTCATGGACGGCGAGGTGGATTTCGCGGTTCATTCCATGAAGGACGTGGAGACGACGCTTGCACCGGGAATCGCGCTGGCAGCGGTTCTGCCGCGCGCGGACCCGCGCGACAGGCTGGTGGGGGCGGAAAGCCTTGCCGCGATTCCGCATGGTGCGACAGTCGGCACGTCCAGCCCGCGGCGCGCGGCGCAGCTTCTGAACCGCAGGCCCGATCTGTCCGTCATATCCTTCCGGGGAAATGTGCAGACGAGGCTGCGCCAGCTTGAGGAAGGCAAGGTCGCGGCGACGTTCCTGGCGGCAGCCGGGCTCGACAGGCTCGGCATCGCTGCCGGCGTCCCGCTCGACCCTGAGACATGGCTGCCGGCCGCCTCGCAGGCTATCGTCGGCATCACCTGCCGCGCGGATGATGCGCCCATGCTGGCGCTGCTCGCCGCCATCAACGA
This sequence comes from uncultured Sandaracinobacter sp., assembly GCA_964394815.1. Lineage (GTDB taxonomy): Bacteria > Pseudomonadota > Alphaproteobacteria > Sphingomonadales > Sphingomonadaceae > Sandaracinobacteroides. The sequence goes on from CAYMZC010000097.1 coordinate 2,887, forward strand.
CACGGACACCATGCAATGCCTGCTGGCCGAGCGGGCGCTGCTGCGCGGCCTTGGGGGCAGCTGCCACACGGCCGTCGCGGCACAGGCGCGAACAGAGGCGCGAACAGAGGCGCAGACTGCGAACGGGCTACGGCTTGATGCCGAGCTTCTGAGCCCCGACGGCCGCGACTGCGTTGCCGGCTCCATCCTGTCAGCCGATTCGGGCATGGACGACCCGGATGCCCTTGGCGCGGCGCTGGCAAGGCGGTTGCTGGAGCAGGCGACACCTGCGATCCTGCGCTCCCTAGAGCAGGCGACGCCTGCGATCCTGCGCTCCCCGGGGCAGACGAGGCAGCCGTGACCCTTCCAGTCCTGCTGCTGACCCGGCCGCAAGAGACAGACGGCCGGACCGCGCAAGCAGCCCTCAATGCCGGCTTTTCAGCCATATCCGCCCCGCTTTTGCGCATCGAACCGCTGGAATGGAACCTGCCGGCCGACATGCCGGAAGCCCTGCTGTTCACGAGCGCCCATGCGCCGGGGCTCGTTGCGGCACGTGCGCCCGGGCTGCTCCGCCTGCCTGTATATGCCGTTGGCCCCAACACGGCGCGCGCTGCGGAAGACGCCGGCTTTGCCGTTGCCATGGCCGGGGAAACGGATGGAAGCGAGATCGTTCGGCGCGCTTTCGAGGCAGGGGTGCGCAGCCTGCTGCATGCGGGCGGGGAGACGACCGCTGCCTATGCAGTGCCGGACGGCCTGTCGGTTGCGCGGGTGGCTGTCTATGCCGCCAGGCCTGTCAGCGGCCTCGATGCGGAAACAGCAGCCCGGCTGAAGCGCGGAGAGATATTCGCGGTGCTGCTCTTTTCCCCGCGAACGGCTGCCATTTTCACACAGGCCCTGACGGGTGCGGGCGTGCCAAGGGGAGGGCTGCGCATCATTGCCCTCAGCCCTGCTGTTGCCCGCATGGCGGGTGCGGGCTGGAAGGCAGTGGACATCGCCGGCAAGCCTTCGCTCGAGGAAGCCTTGGCGGCAGCCCGCCGGCTGTGGCATGGCATGAACGATGAATGATGCGAGCACCGATCGCGGCGGGGATAATGGTTCCAGCCGAAGCCGCCAGTCCGGTCTGGCCCAATCGGCACTGGGTCAGGCGCCCGGCGGCACGACAGGGCAGGGCGGCCCGCTCTCCGACGGGGGCGACAACCGCTCCGGAAGGTTCGAAAGCCCTGAGCGTTCAAGGCCTGAGCGTTCAAGGCCGGTTCTGCCCTGGCTTCTGGCTGCCGCTGGTGTCAGCTTCTCCATTGGCGTTCTCGGCAGCCCCTGGCTGGAACGGCAGGTGCGGGGCCATCTGCCGCCCGCCCTTCGCGCGCCCGAACAGGCGCTTTCCGGGCCTGACATCAAAGCCCTCGAGCAGAAACTGGCGCAGCTTGAAAGCCGGGTGCAGGATGCGCCCGCAATGGCGCTCGAAACGGCGGTTGCCGCCGGTTCCGCCGCCGATGCCCTGACCACGCTGGAAAGCCGGATTGCCCAGCTGGAAAGCCGCACGGGCACGCTTGCCGGGCAGCTCGCCGAACAGGGGGCGGGCCATGATGATCGCTGGCAGTCCCTGTCCCGGGATATTGCCCGGCTCGAGGCCGAGGCCGGCGCGGAAGACCGTGACCTTCGCGCCTTCTTCCTGCTTTCTCTGGCGCGCCGCGCGGTGGAAGCGGGGCGGCCGCTCGGCCCGCTGGAGCCGCTCCTGTCCGCGCGCTTCGCGCCGGTGGCCGACACTGCGCTTGCCGATCTTACCAACTGGTCGAGCCTGCCGCAGACGCATGGCAGCCTTGCCACCCGGCTGGCCCAGATGGCCGAGCCGCCAGCGGCGGAAGAACCGGGCCGGGTCACCGGTGAGGCTGCCGGCGCGGGCTGGTGGGAGAATTTCCTTGGACGCCTGCGGACGCTCGTGAAGGTCCGTCCGAGCGGAGATGAGGCCCTTGCCACGGGCGCTGGCGATCCGCGCGCCCTGGCCGAGGCGCAGGCGGAGCTTGAAAAGGGCGATCTGGTGCGCGCCATCAACGCCATCGAAAGGGCGCCTCGCAACGAAGCCCGTGACCTCTGGATCGTGGATGCGCGTCGCCTTGCGGCGGCGGAAGCCGCCCTCGACAGGCTTGAATCGCTGGCGCTGGGCGATGCGATGGCCGCCCTGTCCCGTCCGGCGGCGGTCTCCGCCACAGTGGCGCCGCCCCCGCTCAACGCGACGGCGCCGCAGCCCGTTCCGGCGCCCTGAGAGCATCAGGGTGAAAAGGGCAACAAGGTAAAAGATGCATGCGGGTTTTGCCCATGTCCCGCACTGTCTTGCGGCAGGGGGGCTCCCACGGCTAACCGCGGCTGACAGGTTCAAGCTTCAGCAGGATGGTATGACATGCGGATTGCGATGATCGGTTCAGGCTATGTCGGCCTGGTCTCGGGGGCCTGCTTTGCCGATTTCGGGCACGAAGTTGTCTGCGTTGACAAGGATCCCGCCAAGATCGAGCGGCTGAACGCCAATGTCATGCCCATCTACGAGCCCGGGCTCGACGATCTGGTTGCAACCAACGTCAAGGCGGGCCGGCTTTCCTTCACCACCGATCTCGCGGAGGGCATGAAGGGCGCGCAGGCCATCTTCATTGCCGTCGGCACGCCATCGCGGCGCGGAGACGGCCATGCCGATCTCAGCTATGTCTATGCCGCTGCACGGGAAATCGCGGCCGGCCTTGATGGCTATGCTGTCATCGTCACCAAGTCCACCGTGCCGGTCGGCACGGGAGACGAAGTGGAGCGCATCGTTCGCGAAGTGAACCCGGGGGCCGAATTCTCGGTCGCTTCCAATCCGGAGTTCCTGCGCGAAGGGGCCGCCATCTCGGATTTCAAGCGCCCGGACCGCATCGTGATCGGGGTGGAGGATGATCGCGCGCGGCAGGTTCTCGAAGAACTCTATCGCCCGCTCTATCTGAACCAGGCGCCGATGATGGTGATGAGCCGCCGCACCGCCGAGCTGACGAAATATGCGGCCAATGCCTTTCTTGCCACCAAGATCAGCTTCATCAACGAAATGGCTGATCTGTGCGAAAAGGTCGGCGCGAATGTGCAGGATGTCGCGCGTGGAATCGGGCTCGACAACCGCATCGGGTCGAAGTTCCTGAATGCCGGCCCCGGCTATGGCGGCAGCTGCTTCCCGAAGGATACGCTGGCCCTCATCAAGACCGCGCAGGATTACGAAGCCCCGGTCCGCATCGTGGAAACGGTGGCGCAGGTGAACGAGCAGCGCAAGCGCGCCATGGGCCGCAAGGTGATCGCGGCCATGGGCGGCGACGTGCGCGGCAAGCGCATCGGCATTCTGGGCCTCACCTTCAAGCCCAACACCGATGACATGCGGGATTCGCCCGCCATCGCCATCATCCAGACCCTTCAGGACGCCGGCGCCACAATTGCCGCCTATGATCCCGAAGGGGTGGAGCAGGCGAAGCTCGTGCTCGACCGGGTAGACTATGCCGGCGATCCCTATGCGGCGCTCGATGGCGCGGATGCCATGGTTCTGGTGACGGAGTGGGACGCTTTCCGCGCGCTTGACCTTGCGCGCGTGAAGGGCCTGCTGAAGGCGCCGGTCGTGGTCGACCTCAGGAACGTCTACCGTCCGGAGGAAATGCAGCGCCACGGCCTGCAATATACAGGGATCGGGCGTTGATCGGGCAAAACTCTTGCCTGAACGGTTGCAGGCCTGCGGCGGGCTGGCTATAGCCCGCCGACGCCAGTGCGCCGGAGTCGTGGGTGAGTGGCTGAAACCAGCAGTTTGCTAAACTGCCGTACTGGGTAACCGGTACCGAGGGTTCGAATCCCTCCGACTCCGCCAAGTTCTTGTGATAGTTTCCGTGTTTTCGGAGACAGGGACTTTCTCCCCCAATTTCCGGGGCTTTGCGCGGCCAACGCCACCGGAGACGGAGCCTTGAGCTGCTCTAGGACGCGTAATTAGATGCGTTTCTCAGTCGCCCAATTTGCCGGTGCGGAGTTGATTTTCGCGCTCAGCGCTGCGCTGCGGCAAGCCCCAGCAGACGATGCTGCTTCGTCCAGGACGGGGCGACGTGCTTCACGTCCCTCAACCGCTCAAGGTTGATGTCAGTTGGTGCTGTTCCGTCGAGGACGGCGTTCACGACTGCAGGCGAAAGGAACGCTAGCCTGAGGACGCGATTCACATAATTCCGAGACAGGCCTTCTGCTTCTGCGAGATCAGCCACCGTCATATCGGTCTCGGCTTGGAGCCGCTTCCACCAGGCTTTCGCCTTCACGATTGCGGCAACCAGCTTCTGATCAACCACTCCCGCGGTGGCATGCTGCCCGGTCTCGAGAACGAACCTGACGGCCATCCCAGTACGGCGGATGCGAGCCGGGATGATGACGGTCATTGTTTCTGCCGGGGACGTGCCGGCTTCCATTCCAAGCGCATGGTTTAGGCCCGCAGGCTCGAAGGCAAGTTCGACAACCTCGTCCTGCACTGCCACCCGCTCAACAATGCGCTGCAACAGGGCCTGCACCGGCAGCCCTCGTTTGCCATCGAGGGTGGCGACCATGGCCGCAGCCTTTTCCACCAGTGAGGCGACGACGCGCGGCCCGTCGATCGGGGCGCCGAGCCTGCGGGCCAAGGCGATCGGGTCTTTCAATTCGGCGACCACCGCCCTGATTACCAGTTGCTCCAGCTCCCTTGCCGGGATGCGAACGCCATTGGTGCCGTTGGCAGCGGCATTGTTCGAAGGCGTCCCATGCTGCAGGTGGCGGCTCACATAATAGCGGTATCGCACCTTCCTTTTGCACGCGTGAGTCGCGACCAAGGGCTGCCCTTCGTGATCCACCACCTTGCCCGCGAGGAGGCTGGGGTCCTTGACGGTCGGGCCTCGCTGCACACCTTGGCTGTTGTCAGCCAGCTGCGCCTGGACCCGATCCCAGGTCTCCTGGTTAATTATGGCCGGGTGGTTGCCGGGGTAGGTCTTCGCTCCGTGTCGGATACGGCCAATGTAGAGTGGGTTATTCAGCAAATTGTAGAGTTGGCCCCGTCCAAACGAGGTCCCTCCGAACTTCCTGCCGCCAGCCGTGCTTCGGCGTGGCTGTCGGACGCCGTCCCGGACCAGTTCGGCATGCAGGGCTCGAACCGTACCTAACTGGAGGTAGCGCTCGAATATGTGGCTGATGATGGCTGCGTCCTCTTCGACGATTGCAAGGCTGCGCCCGTCGGGTCGGTAGCCGATTGGCGGAGTTCCGCCCATCCACATGCCCCGCTGCTTCGATGCCGCGATCTTGTCCCTGATCCGCTCTGCGGTTACCTCCCGTTCGAACTGCGCGAACGACAGCAGCATGTTGAGGGTAAGCCGCCCCATGCTCGTGGTGGTGTTGAACGACTGGGTGACCGAGACGAAGCTGACCCCGGCCTTGTCGAAGGCTTCCACCAGCTTTGCGAAGTCCAGCAAGCTTCTGGTCAGGCGGTCGACTTTGTAGACGACAACGTTGTCGATGAGGCCCGAGGCGATGTCGGCCAGCAGAGCCTTGAGGCCCGGTCGCTCCAGCGTGCCGCCCGAGATCCCCCCATCATCGTATCGGTTCCTGATCAGCACCCAGCCTTCGCTGGCCTGGCTCGCCACGTAGGCCTTGCAAGCCGCGTACTGGGCATCGAGACTGTTGAAGTCCTGTTCGAGGCCCTCTTCCGAGGACTTGCGCGTGTAGATGGCGCAGCGGATGTTCTTCATGCCGCATCCTTTCGGTCCCGCAGGCCGAAGAACTTGGGACCTGACCATTGGGTTCCGGTGATCTTACGGGCGACCTCGCTCAGGCTGCGCCAGGTCTTGCCGTTCCACTCGACCTCGCCAGCTTCGTTGACAGTCACGATGTGGGCAACCCCGTTCCAGACCCGCACCAGCCGCATACCGGGGCGAGTGGTCCGCAGTCGGGTCACTCTTGCAGCGGTTCGGCCGGCAGCGGCCACATCATCGAGCTGCCTCGTCGAGCGTACTGACAGACCCCCGAGTGCCTTCTCCTGAAGGTCATAGGCCAAACCCAGGCGCAGAAGCCCTGCGCTCACCCTCGGCGGATTGGCGCTGAACCGGGTCCGCCATAGGTGGCGCAGGGCTTCCAGCTCCATGCTGGACAAGGCTTCGATCTCCGCTTCGAGGTCGACCTTGGCCATCAGGCTTCGACCTTGCCCGGCTGGGCCTCGATCGCAAAGCGGGTGGTACCACCCACCTTCTCGCGGGTGATGCTGAGCCCTTGCTTCCGTAGGCCGGTCATGCCGGCGCGGACGCTGTGCGGTTGCCAGCATGTGGCGGACGCGAGCTCCCGGAGTGTCGCGCCGCCTGGTTGAGTTAGAAGGTTGCGCATGAGAACGAGCTTGCCCGGCCCGCGGCGACGGTCGGTATCGCGAGCCTCGGCAGCCTTTGGAGCGACGGATTGCTCGTCCGAGCGTTTTGGCTTGGCCTTTATGCGGTGAGGGTTTTCATTGAGCTTGCTGGTTGTCATGGGCGGTCTCCTGATGTCGGAGCAGCAACTCGCTGCTACCACCACCCAAAGCCCCAAGGTTAGGCTCAGGACTCATTGATCAGAGCCAGAATATGACGGTGGCGGCGAGAGCGA
>CAYMZC010000098.1:0-9355 GCA_964394815.1 uncultured Sandaracinobacter sp.
TCGCGGAGTGACTGGAGTTCAGACGTGTGCTCTTCCGATCTGGCTGGGGTGAATCGAGCGGGGCTTCCATCGGCGGGGCATGGCGCACGAGCAGCAGATACATGACAGGCGTGACAACCCGGCTGAGCAGCGTGGAAGAAATCAGCCCGCCAATGATGACCCATGCCAGCGGCGAGTAGAGCGCACTGCCGAACAGCGCCAGCGGCAGCAGCGCCAGAACCGCTGTCACGCTGGTCAGGAGAACGGGCAGGAAGCGCACCTCCCCCGCCCGCTCGATCGCCTCGCGAAGCTCCACGCCCTGCTGGCGCAACTGGGTGGTGAAATCGACCAGCAGGATCGAATTCTTGATCTCGATTCCGATCAGGGCAACAAAACCGATGACCGCCGTGAAGCTGATGCTGTTTCCGGTGAGGAAAAGCGCGATCAGGCCACCGAACATGCCCAGCGGAATCACGCCCGCCACGACCAGTGTTTCACGGAAGCGGCCGAATTCCAGCACCAGAATGGCAAATATGCCAAGGATGGCAAGAACGGCCACACCGCCCATGCCACCGAAGCTTTCCGCCTGCGCCCGCGCCTCGCCGCCCTGTTCGAAGGCATAGCCGGCAGGCAGGTCGAGACTGGCAAGGCCATCGCCGATTTCGCGGTTCACCTTGGAGGTGAGATAGCCGTCGGCCACGTTGGACGTGATGGCGACGCTTCGCTGCTGGCCGAACCGGAAGATGGACGCCGGCCCGCTGGACAGATGCGGCTCAGCGATGGACGGCAGCGGCACGGCCTCGCCGGAAGCCGTCGGCACATAAACGCGCTGAAGCGCCTCCACCGGCTGCAGGGCGCCCACCAGCTCACCGCCCGGCCCTTCCCTGCGGCTTTCAACCGGCAGGCGGACAACCACATCATAGCTGTCCCCTTCGGCATCGCGGTAGCGGCCGGCCTGTTCGCCAGCCAGTGCAAGGCGCGTTACCCGTCGCGCGGCGGCCGGCGAAACGCCCAGCAGTGCAGCCTTGTCCGCATCCAGCCCCAGTTCGAGATCGACGCGATCATAGGCAAGCGGGTTGCGAACGTCACGCGTGCCCGGGGTCTGGCGCATCATCGCTTCGGCGCGGGCCGCCTCGGCTTTCAGGACGGCAAGGTCCGGGCCAGTCAGAATCCATTCGATAGGCGCTTCGACAGGCGCGCCATTCTGGAAAGGCTGCACGGTGATGCGGGCATCGGGATAGGCGGCGAACTTTTCCCTGAGGCCCGCCATGAAGGCCTCACCCTTGCGCGGGTTCCACTCCGATACGGTGGCGGCAACCGTTCCATAGCTGGATTGCTGGGAAATCTCGCGGACATTGTAGAAAAGCTGCGGGTTGCCCCGGCCCACATTCGCCATCCGGTCGATGACAAGCGGTTCGGCTGCCAGCACCTTGTCGACAAAATCGATGGCGCGTGCCGTCGCGCCGATATCCGACCCTTCCGATGTTTCCACCTCGACAAGGAAATAGGGAACATCAGCCGGCGGAAAGAGGCTGGTGCCGAGAACCGGAATCAGCCCCAGAACCGCAACGCAGAGCGCCGTGGCGCCGGCAAGCGCGCGGCGCGGGCGCTCGAGCGCCCAATGCAGCACCGGCCCGTAGAAACGGTGGATCCCGCCCTGCACGGCCTGAAGGAAGCGGTTGCCATGCTCGCTTTCCTTGCGGGGCAGGATTCGCGAGGCGAGGAAGGGAATGATGGTCAGCGAGACGACAAGCGAGGCGAGCACGGTTGCGATCACCGAAATCGGAAGGCCGCGGGTAAACTTACCGCCACCGCCGGGAAGCGCCGTGAGCGGCAGGAAGGCAAGGATGAGAACCGCCGTGCAGCCGATGACCGCAATGGCGATCTGCTGCGTGCCGGCAAGGGCGGCAGCCGTCCGGCTGTAGCCCATGCGCAGGTGGCGGGCGATGTTTTCCACCACCACGATCGAATCATCGACCAGAATGCCCAGCGCCAGGATGAAGCCGGTGATGACGAGCTGGTTGAGCGAATAGCCCAGCACCCACATAACCAGCACGCCAATGGCAAGGCTGAGCGGAACCGAGACCATCACCACGGCAGACGCGCGCGGCCCCAGCGGCAGCAGCGTGATGAGCACGAGGGACAGGGCAAGCGCGAAGTCCCGCGCCAGCAGCGCCAGCTTGCTGCGCACATCGTCCGACTGGTCGAAGGCGAGATGCATCTCCATGTCGGGCGCCAGCGTTGCGGAATAATGGTCGGCGGCAGCGATCAGATTCTTCTGCACGTCGAGGACATTCACATTGTCCTTCTGGTTCGCTGTCACCCAGATGGCGCGCTTGCCATTGAAGCGGGTGATGTGGCTGCGCTCCGGCGTTTCCCAGCCCACTGCTGCAACATCGCCCACACGCACCATCCGCCCGTCAACGGCGCGCAGCGGCACCGCGCGCACTTCCTCGACGGTTCGGAATGCGCCACCGGCACGCAGGTTGAGGCGCTGTTCGCCCGCGCGCAGCGCACCGGGCGGAAGATCCGTGCCGCCCACGCGCAGGGCATCGGTCACCAGTGTGACGGGAATGCCCAGTTCCGAAAGGCGCCCGAGATCGAGCGAAACCCGCATTTCCGGCCGGGGCACGCCCCAGACAGTCGCGGTGCGGACACCCGGCTGGCGCTGGAACAGCTCCTTCAGATCCTTGCCGATCTTCTCCATCCGCCGCCATGAGGCTGTTTCGGAAACAATGGCATATTGAACCACCACGGCATCGGATGTGCGCACGCGCCTGAATTCGAGCCGCTGAATGCCTTCCGGCAGGCTGGCGCGGATGGCATTCACCTCGCGCACGGCTTCGTCGTAATTCTGGTCCGGGTCGCTATCCCAGCCGAATTCGGCCGTGACAACCGCCTGCCCGTCGCGCGAGGTGGATTGCAGCCGGGTCAGATTGTCGAGCCCGGCCAGCACGTCCTCAATGGGCTTGGCGACCGTCTGCTCCATGTCCGCCGGGTCGGCGCCCGGAAGCAGCGCGATCACGGTGACCACAGGGGCCTTGAAGGTCGGATCGACCGAGCGCGGGATGGAGAGGAAGGCGTTGAGCCCCAGGGCCGCCACCATCGCGAAGAGAACAAGGGTAAGCTGCCAGCGATGGACAGCAAAGGCGATGAGCGCGTTCATGGCGGGCCTGTCAGCCGGCCACAGGCACGGAGGCTGCGGGCGCGGCGGCTGCTGGCGCAGCGGGCGCGGGCCGCACCCTGTCGCCTTCCGCCAGCCTGTCTATGCCAGCGGAAACGATCCGTTCCCCACGGGCAAGGCCGCCCAATATCTCTACCCCGGCATCGCTCACGCGGCCGAGCGTCACGAGCCTTGCCGCGATCCGCCCGCTTCCCGGGTCGACAACCCAGACAAAGCCTTCGTCGGCCCGGGCCGAGAAGATTGCCGTCGCCGGCACCATCAGCGGCGCCGGCCCGCCCGCACCCGCAATCCTGACCGATGCGATCATGCCGGACCGCAGGGCCGGGTGTGCGGGCAAGGCGAATTCCACCTGGAAGGTGCCCGTTGCCGGGTCGGCGCGCCCGGCAACTTCGATGATGCGGGCCGCCATGTCCGGGGCTGCGCCATCGGGGAAATGCACATTGGCCTGTCGTCCGGTCTCCAGGCCGGCTGCAAGCGCTGCCGGAAGCGGCACGCGCAGCACATGGCCGCTGGGATATTCGCCCAGAACCAGAACCGGCTCGCCGGCGGCAACCGTCTGCCCCGGCTCGGCAAGACGGGAAAGCACCACACCATCGGCAGGCGCGGTAATCCGGGCGTGACGACGGTTGAAGGCGGCGGCGCTGCGCTCGGCCTCGGACGCCCTGTAGGCAGCTTCTGCGGATTCGACACGCGCCGTCGATACCCAGCCCTGCTGCGCCAGCTGCTTCTGCCGCTGAAGCTCCGCACTGGCCTGGCTGGCGCGGGCTTCGGCGGCTGACAAAGCTGAGTCGATGGCGGAAGGATCAAGCGCTGCCAGCAACTGCCCTGCCCGCACGACATCGCCTTCACGCACGGCGATACTGGCAACCCGGCCATTCGTCACGAAGGCAAGCGGGGTTTCCCGCCGCAGCCGAATTGTGCCCGTCGCTTCGGCCTCCTGGCTTTCCGCCCGCGCGCCAACGTCATGCAGGCTGGCGGCAATAGCCGGCCGCTCATCGGCGCCTTCCGGTGCGCTGCTGGCACCGTTACAACCCTGAAGCAGAAGCAGCAGCGCAAGGCAGGTCAGGAAGGCTACGCCCCCGAATCTCCTGGCCCCCGGTATGTTTGAGTTGAGAGCACTGGCCCCTACACCACTGATGCCGATTACCCCTGCACCGGTCCCGGATGATGGCTCCATGCCGTTGTAAAACCCCAGGGAAAACCCTGCGCCGTCAGCCGCCATGGTGCCTCGTCTTGAACTTTTTTCCACCCGGATTTGGGCGCGACTCAGTTTCTATCGCATGGCTTGCCCTACGCCTACTGGATTTCTTGATGATGGATTCACCCGGCGATGTGGCGGGCAATACACCGCCCGCCCGCCAGCCGGCCTTCTGGCCTGTAATTCACACGCACCGCCTCCACAGGGCATAAGAAATTCCCGCTAAGTGCGTTAATTTCCTATTCCTCGATGGTCAGCGCCTCCAGCGTGATGCACATGCCCATCCTGTCATCGGAGTGGATTTCGCCCATGCTCTCTACAATTTCCAGTTCGGCCAGGAAATGACCCGCAAGTTCCAGATCCAGACTTTCGGGAAGGCATCTGAGCTTCTCATAACCGGCCTCTACCGCATCCCTCGGGCCGGAAAGACGGATGTCCAGCCTGTGCCGCGCCCCCCGGAAGGTCAGACTCGCCCATGGCTCGCAGGAGAAATCCTCGAGAATGAGAAAGAGACCGGCAGCTTCCTTCTCCTCATCCACGAAAGCGGCCTCGTTCCCGGCCATCACGACGGAACGGACCGCCCGCAGCAAACGGCCCTGAAGGGCATTCAGCTGCATGCGCATCAGCAACCTCCCCCCGGACTTGAGGAAACGATCCGCGGCTGGATCCGGCTTGCGCCACCAGCTGATATAGTGGCCGGCACGGTGGCTGGATCACGGGCAGGAACAGGACCGTCGCAGCCCACCACCCGCGCGGATGCGCGCAACAGGGCCGCCGCAGACCGCCGCGCCGACGGCGTGGCAAGGCCCGAATCGGGAATGGATGCGATGCTGTGGGCAATATAGGCGTGCACCCGCTTCTCGATCCTCTGGCCGGGCTGACGCCCGCGCCTGAGATCATGCACGAGGCGCGGATCACGTACGCTGTCCCGCCCGAAACGTGAGGGCGGCACATTGGTAAGTTTCAGACAAGTCTCGATGGCCTGCAAGAGCGACATGTCGCTAACACTCCTCATGACGACCCTTATTGAAGCCGTATTCCGCCATGAGCCGGAACGCCCACCCTCCGGCAATCACGACGAATCGGCCAGCAAGTGTCTGATTGTTAATTTCCTACGTGTCTAGGATTATGACGATGTACAATGTGATAGACGGAGACAGCATGACCAAAGCCAGCGGCCTGAAAGCGCATGGGTCTGCCTCGTCAGCCTTCGATCCATGCGAAGGTGCAGCGGGGCCGGTCGCGGAATCAGGCGTCGAACCCGGCCTTGCGGTGCGCACGCGCCTTGCCGCGATGATCCGGGCGGAAGGAAAGGGCTATGCCGCGCTGTCACGGCTGATCGGTCGCAACCCGGCCTACATCCAGCAGTTCATCAAGCGGGGCATTCCACGCCGCCTGACGGAGGAAGACAGGCGCAAGCTGGCAGCGCATTTCGGAGTTAGCGAAGTCTTGCTGGGCGGCCCCGCCCCCCGTGCAGATCAGCCAGCCATCAGCCTTGCCCCCGAAGGCGCTATCCCTTCGGTATCCATCCCCATTCCATGGCTCGAAATGGACGGCGGCCAGAGGCCGCCACTGATGCTCGACCAGTCCGTCCTTGCGGGCATGGGCAGGATCCCGGCTTCATGCCTTGCCGCGATCGAGATGCGCGGCGATTCCATGGCTCCCACGCTGATGGCGGGCGATCATCTGCTGGTGAACCTGTCCGACACCCGGCCTTGCGACGGGCTTCATGTGCTCGAAAGCGATGCTGGCCTGACGGTCAAACGCCTGTCTCTCAACCCCGTCACGGGCCGCGTGACGATCCTGTCCGACAATGGCGCCTATCCGTCCGTCCCGGATTGCGACCCGGCAGCTTTGCGGTTGCGCGGTCGCGTTGTGTGGATGTGCCGCGCCCTGCCCTGAGGGCCGGCAGTCAGCAGTCTGGCAGAATATTCGCTGGTCAGCGCCGAAGAAAGCGTAACGCCACTGCGACAAGGCCGGCAATGGCGAGCCCGATCAGGGTTCCGGCGGAAGGCTCGCCAACGGCAAGGCCGATCCCCAGCCCGAGGAACAGCCCGACAGGAAGAAGCACGCCATAACCGCGATCCTGCATCAGCCGAACACTCCTTAGCGGGTCCATGATCCACGGGCCTGATCCTGCCAGGGTCAGGCCAGCACGGCCCATCCCCTGCCTGCCTTTGCCCTGGCTGTAAACAGGCCTTGCAGCCGCAACCATGACCCCTGCAAAGCAGAATGGGCGACGATCGGCATCAGGTTCCGGATAAGTCTGAAAGGTGGGGCGACCGACGGGACTTGAACCCGCAACCTCTGGTACCACAAACCAGCGCTCTAACCAATTGAGCTACGGTCGCCATGACTAAGCCACGCCTGCATCGGCTGGCGGGACTGCGCGCATAAGCGCGCAGGGCGCTTCCCGTCAAGCAAAAGCCAACAATGCTACCCCGGCATTTTCGACTGGCCTGCCCGGTGTTCAGGCGGAAGCGCCGAAAACGTTCAGCAGGAAGCCATGAAAACGCTCGGCAGCCGGATCAAGCTCCGCGCGGCGCTGCAGAAGAACGCGCAGGTCCGGCAGGGATGGCAACCCCTCGGCATGGTTCAGCCTGTGCATGCCGGCCTGCAGGCTGGATCGGGGCAGCACACCGACGCCAAGCCCGGCGCCGACTGCTGCCTGAACGCCCGAGCGGGACTGGGTTTCGTAAACGATTCGGCGTTCAAGACCTATCTGGTCAAGCAGGCGCATCATCACCTGCCGCACCGGACAGGGATCGGTATGCACGACAAGCCGAAGCGGCTCGCCCGGAACCTCATGGGCTACTTCCGGTTCCGCGCCATCGGCCACGCACCATTGCAGCGGCTCGTGCATCAGCAGCGTGCCCGGCGCGTCCTCTTCGACATGGCACTCGATCAGCAGGTCAATGTCTTGTGCGGAGAGCGCTTCGGCAAGCTCCTCGGGCCCACCCGCCCGCACGCACATGTGAACCCGCGGAAAGGCGCGTGAGAAACGCGCCACCACCGCAACAAGATGCTCTGTCGCAAACCCCTCGGGCGAGCCGATGATGACCCTGCCTTCGACCATCGGCTCCGCCATCCGGCCGACAAGCTCGTCATTGGCGCCAAGGATGCGGCGGGCATATCCCAGAAGCAGAATTCCGGCCTGTGTCGGCTCCACGCCCCGGCCGCCGCGCTCGAACAGCCTGCATTCCAGCTGCTCTTCCAGGCGCTTCATCTGAAGGCTGATGGCCGACTGGGTGCGCAGCAGACGCTCGGCCGCACGGGTGAAGCTCCTGACTTCGACGATCGTCACGAAGCTGCGCAGAAGATCGATGTCAATGTTGCGGCGGTGGGGCATTCCGGCTCCAAACTGGGTTCTGGGCAATACGCAACATTATCACGTACAAGCTGGCAGACGACCTTACCGACGACCGGCGCGCGCGTCAGCGCTACATGGTTGAGCCTGCCGCCCTGTGGCCTGCTGCGCACTCGTCATGACCGGAAGTCCGGCGCGGCTCCTGTGCGGGCTTGGCCGGGCAGAATCAAGACGAGTTTGCGAATCGATAACAAAAAGCGGCGCGACCCGTCTATTTGCCCAGATTATAGGCCAGGCTCGCGTCGTCCAGCTGAAATCCGACAAGCACCTCGAATGTGGCGGCGCGAACGGCCGCCCTCACCTGCGGGTTGGACAGGGGGTCGATCAGGGCATCCGGCTCATCCGGCCGGCGCTCTCGGCTGATGCGTTCCTGGATTTCGGCCGGCAGGGTCACGGCCGAGCGATGCACTTCGGCGCGACCGCCGCCACGTGCTTCCGCCCGTGTCGCCCCTTCCTCGAAGACCAGCATGACGCCCGACTGCTGCTTGGAAACCAGCACATTGCCGCCCTGCGCCAGCGCCACGAAGACAGGAAGATAGACTTCCCGTCGCGGCCCCGCATCGCGGCGCTGCGCCGCCACGGTGAAGCTGACATCGGTGATGAGATAGTCGCTGCCCTCGATGCAGGCGCCACGCACGTCGACGAGCTGGGCCGTCAGGTCGATGGCATCGGCATTGCGGCTCTGCGCCGGATCGAACCGGGTGAGCTGCCCGGCATGAAGCGGAACGGCCACGGCAGGGCATGGGGACCGCTTGACCCTGAGGGGGTTCTGGTTGCAGGCCGAAAGCCCGAGGGCGGACAATGCCAGCCCGGCCAAGATCCATGGCTTCATCAACGCTTCGTCTCTCCTGTTCGGCTCAGCGCCATCCTTCAAGCCCGCACCCCCTTAGGCCCGCACCGGCCGCGTGGGAAGGGGGCAGGCAGCACGGAAGCGGCGGGCCGTTCCCGCTTGCGGCGCCCGCCCCGGCCACGCCGCCCTTCACAATTCAAATTCCAATTCGGTGCCGCAGCCCTGCGAGGGGGCTTCATGCAGGCCGCAGCATCGCCTAAGGAAGCGGCATGACCGATGCTTTCGCCAAGGCAACTGCCACCATTCCCGATGTAGCCATCCCGCATTCAGGGCTTCCCGCGCTTGATGTGCTGATCGCGGCGCCGCGCGGCTTCTGCGCCGGGGTGGAACGCGCCATCACCATCGTCGAACTGGCGCTGAAGAAATATGGCGCGCCGGTCTATGTGCGCCACGAGATCGTCCATAACCGTTTCGTGGTGGATAGCCTGAAGGCGGCCGGCGCGATTTTCGTGAAGGAACTGGACGAAGTGCCGGATGGCGGACAGGTCGTGTTTTCGGCCCATGGCGTGCCCAAGTCGGTGCCGGCCAATGCGCAGGCCCGCGGGCTTGACTGGCTGGACGCCACCTGCCCGCTGGTTTCCAAGGTCCACCGCCAGGCCGAGCGCATGGTCGAGCAGGGCCGCCACATCCTGTTCGTGGGCCACGCCGGCCACCCGGAGGTAATCGGCACCTTCGGCCAGGTACCGCCCGGCTCCATGACCCTGATCGAGACGGTTGCCGACGCCGAGGCGGTGATGAAGCTCTGCTTCGAGCCGGGGGAAGCCGCCGAGGTGGACT
>CAYMZC010000099.1:0-9287 GCA_964394815.1 uncultured Sandaracinobacter sp.
CGGCTTTTTTTTGGCTGCCACCCACCAGCACCCGGCGCATGGCCGGCCTCAGTCGCTCAGCGCGATGTCACGAAGCAGGGCCGCCCGGCGGCCGACAGGCTGGCGCACAGGCTGCTTGCATCGTCACGCCCGGGAAACGGCCCCACCTGCAGGCGCACCAGCCCCGAGCGCGGCGAATAGATCGGCTTCTGCCCCTTCAACAGCCCGGCGGATTGCGAAACCAGTGCGGCCCAGGCGGTGCGCGCGGCCCTTTCGGTGGCATAGGCCCCAAGCTGCACCTTCCAGCCGGGAATGGCGGCGGCATCGGTGGCAGCGGCAGCCGGTTCGGTGCGGGCCGTTTCGACCCGCCCGTCCGCGCTGGCATCGTCGGACGCGGCCACCGCTTGCGATTCGCTTGCGGCAGCGCGCGCCGGCTGCCGCGATTCGGGCGCTGAAGCCCCTGACGCCGCTGCCCGCGGTGCCTGTGCCCCGGACGCCTGCGCGAGCGCCACGGCAACGGGGCGCCCGGCGGCAAGGGCGGCGGCCGCCGCCGAACCGCGCGCGCGCTCCTCCTCGGTAAGGCGGGTCGCCATGCGAGCGGCCTGCCCGCTTGCAGGTTCCAGCCCGCCATCCCGCGCGCGCAGCATATAGGCATAGCCCAGCTCCGGGTTGCGGGGCGCGCCATCGCCGCTGAAGGTCGCCACGCCCAGCACATAGGCGGCGCGCAGGTCGCCCTTGTCGGCGGCGTCGCGCAGGTGGGTCAGGGCTTCGGTGCGGCGGCCTTCCTGCCACAGCGTGATGCCAAGGCTCGCCGTGGCGGAAACATGGCCTTTCGCGGCTGCGCGGCGGTAAAAATCGATGGCGGTATCATTGTTGCGCCTGACGCCCCGGCCAAGCCGATAGGCCTGGCCCATGTTGAACAGGGCATCGGCATCGCCGCGCGCGGCCGGGCCGGTCCATTCGGCAACCGCGCCATTCCAGTCACCGGCGCGCCATTTATCCACCCCGCGCGCAACATTGGCCGAAGCCGGCGCCGCCAGAAGAATGGCGCAGAGAAGGACAAGCACGCGCATCGCTTCTTCCTAACAGCCGGGCGCTGGCAGCCGAAACCGCAAAGCCGCCATCCGTCGCATCATGGACTCGCCCTGTCGCCCCTTGTCCGGGATCCGCGTCATGGCAGCAGGCTTTCGCCCCCCTTCACCAGCCGCCGCACCCGTCCCATCACGGGCAGGCCGTCAAAGGGGCTGTTGCCGGATTTGCCGGGCAGGCTGTCGGCATCGATGCGCCAGGGCGCGCCGGGGTCGAAGAGCAGCAGGTCCGCGGGCGCGCCCTGCTCCAGCCGGCCGGCGCGCAGGCCGAAACGCCGCGCCGGGTTCGCCGACAGGGCCGCCATCAGCGCGGGAAGCGAAAGCACCCCCTCGTGAACAAGCGACAGGCCAAGCGCCAGCAGGGTGGATGCGCCCGCCGCACCGGGCAGGGCATCGGCAAAGGGCAGCCGCTTTTCTTCCGCCGTGCGCGGGTCGTGGCGGCTGCACAGCATCGAGATGGTGCCATCGGCAAGGCCGCGGCACACGGCCAGCCGGTCCTCCTCCGTCCTCAGCGGCGGCGACAGGCGCGCAAAGCTGCGATAGCCGGCAAGCGCCGTATCGGAGAGGAGCGCATGGTCTGGCGTCGTCGCGGCGGTCACATCCTGCCCTTCGGCCCGTGCCGCGCGCACCAGTTCCACCCCCTCGGCCGTGCTCACACAGGCAATATGTAGGGCGGCGCCCGCCTCGCGGGCGAGGCGAAGGTCGCGCGCAATCTGGATCGCCTCGGCGGCGGCCGGGGCAGCCGGCAGCCCAAGCCGGGTCGCATTCTCGCTCTCGGTGGCGACAGCGCCCGCTGTCAGGAAGGGGCATTCCGCATGCGCGACAACCACCATGCCAAGCCCGGCGGCATAGCGCAGCAGCCGCAACATGACCTGCGCATCGGCGATCGCCCGGCGGCCGGTTGCCACCGCCACGGCGCCCACTTCCCGCATCAGCCCTATTTCGGCCAGTTCGCGCCCGTTGAGGCCACGGGTGGCAGCAGCCATTGGGTAAACCCACAGGCGCGGCTTGCCCAGCCGCTCCGCCCGTTCGACAAGGGCCGGATCATCGAGCACGGGCGACTGGTCCGGCATCAGGAGCACGCTGGTGATGCCGCCGGCAACCGATGCCTCGATGTCTGTGGCAAACACCGCCGAATCGATCAGCCCCGGGGCCAGGACATGGCCTTCGCAATCGATCACGTCCGCATCGGCGGGCGCGGCGAGGCCATGGCCGATCGCCGCGATCGCCCGCCCGGCAACCAGCAGCTCGCCATCCTTCAGGGTGCCGCCCACCGGGTCGGCAAGGCGGGCATTGCGAAAGAGGATGGGCGTCATTGCCAGTCCCCACGGCGCGTGCGGGTCAGCACATCAAGGCAGGCCATGCGCACCGCCACCCCCATCTCCACCTGTTCGGTAATGGCCGAGCGCTGGATGTCGTCGGCAACGGCGGATTCGATCTCCACCCCCCGGTTCATCGGCCCGGGGTGCATCACCAGCACATCGGGCGCGGCCCCGGCAAGCCGCGCGCGCGTCAGGCCGAAGGTGCGGAAATATTCGCGCGTGCTGGGCACATAGGCCCCGTCCATCCGTTCGAGCTGCAGGCGCAGCATCATCACCACATCGGCCCCTTCGAGGCCCGCCTCCATGTCGGTGAAGGGTGTCACGCCCAGCCGCTCGATACCCGCCGGCATGAGGGTCGGCGGGGCAACGGCATGAACCTCCGCGCCCAGCGCCGTCAGCAGGTGGAAGTTCGAGCGCGCGACACGGCTGTGCAGGATGTCGCCGCAGATGGCGACGCGCAGGCCCTCGATCCGGCCCTTGCGGCGGCGGATAGTCAGCGCGTCGAGCAGCGCCTGCGTGGGATGTTCGTGGCGGCCGTCCCCGGCGTTCAGAACCGGGCAGTCGACCTTCTCGGCTATCAGCCCCACCGCGCCCGAGCTTTCGTGACGGATGACGATCACGTCCGGCCGCATGGCGTTGAGGGTCAGCGCGGTGTCGAGCAGCGTCTCCCCCTTCTTCAGGCTGCTGGCGCCAACGGCGAGGTTCACGACATCGGCGCCCAGCCGCATGCCCGCGATCTCGAAGGACAGAAGCGTGCGGGTGGAATTCTCGAAGAAGGCGTTGATCTGGGTCAGGCCCTGCAGGCGGTCATCATGCTTGCGGGCACGGCGGCCAGCCGCCGCCCACTGCTCCGCCTCGTCCAGAAGAAAGGTGATTTCCCAGGGCATCAGCCCCTCGATGGCGAGGAGATGCGGGTGCGGAAAAGGATGGGCGCCGGATGGAAATGTCACGAGCCCAGCTCTAGGCCTCGGGCGCAAGCCGGGCAAGACGGGCAAGCGCTCCTTCGAGGATATGGGCGGCGGCCAGCGCGTCCACCCGCTCTGCCCGCTTCGCGCGCGAGACATCGGCCGCGATCAGCGCCCGTTCGACAGCCGCCGTGCTCCAGCGCTCGTCCCACAGCAGGACGGGAAGCCCGATGGCGCGGGCGATGTTGCGCGCCTGCGCCCGGACGGACTGGGTGCGCTCGCTGTCGGAGCCATTCATCGACAGCGGCAGGCCGATGACGATCCCGGTGATCCCTTCCGCCGCCGCCAGCGTCTTCAGCGCCTCCACATCGGCCGAGGGTCTGGTGCGCTTCAGGGTCTGGCGTGCGGAGGCAAAAGCCCAGTCGGCGCTGGCGGTCGCGAGGCCGATGGTCTTCGTGCCGATGTCAAGCGCGAGCAGCCGCCCGCGCGCCGGAAGCCGGGCGGCGAAGTCCCCGGCGTCTGTCGTCACGATGCTCATGGCGCTTCGACCCCGGCTTCATCTTCAGAGTCAGGGCCGAAACGCGCTTCCGCATGGGCCGAAAGCCGCGCCTCCGCATCGGCGCGCAGATTGGCCCAGAACAGCCCATAGTCATAGACATGATAATTGCCGCCGGGCAGCACAAAGGGGCCGATGTCGGCCGGCGCCGGCTCGATCAGCAACAGGCCCGTTGCATCGCAGCGCGCACCGACGCGGCGCGGCACCAGCGCCTCCTTCACCAGCATGCCGGCGTTGCGGTCGGCGTTGGCCGCGCCGTTGCCCCCCGTCAGCGGGTTGGTGCACAGCATGGGGCGATCGCCCAGCGGCTTGCCGGACAGGTCGGGCACTGCGGCAAAGCCGGCAAGCGCCTTCGCAATCTCGCCGTCGGCGGCAAAGCTCTGCCAAGACAGCAGGCAGCCGCTTTGCCCGGCGCCTTCGCAGGCCGGAATGCCTGTCAGCGCCAGATCCTCCGGCAGGGCGACCGACCAGCCGGCGGCATAGACGGCGACAAGCCTGTCGCCCAGCGCCGCCCGGCGCGCCTTCAGCAGGTGCAGGATATGGCGGGAGCCCTGGCTGTGCCCGGCCAGGATGACGGGGCGGTCAGCCGGAAGGGCGGCCAGAAAGGCGTCAAAGGCCCGCTCGACATCCGAATAGGCCAGATCGAGCGCTTTTTCGCTGTCTGCCGAGGGCGAAAGGAAGCCGCCGAAGCTGGCCTGCCGGTAGCGCGGAACCCAGACATCGGCGACACCGTTGAACAGGCTGGCCTGCATGCGGGTGAAGCTTTCCAGCCGGTCGTTCGTTTCCGGGTCGTCGAGCGGCGCATTCCAGCGCGAGCGGCCGAGCCATGCCGTGGGGCTTGCAAAGAAGACGGACGCCGCCGGGCGCGGCGCCGGGGCAAAGCCCTCAGGCGTCCACAAGGCCGGATTGCCGGGCAGGCGCGGATGGGCGACCCAGCTTTCGGTGCGGCCATAATCGGGCGCGGGCGAAAGCGCGCTCTCGGCGAAACCGACCGTCGGCGTGAAGGCCAGGCGCATCAGCCTGTCCCCCGCCAGCCGCCAGACGATCGCTGACAGGATCACGAGGCCGGTGAGGATCGCGATGATCCAGAGAAACTTGCGTGCCACGCTCGTCAATGCTCCTGCTGTGGCGACTGCCGCCCTGTTGGCTGGCCTGCAAGATCCTGGCCGGCCCGATCCTCCAGCCACAGGCGGCGGATGGTCTCCGATGTCTCGCCCGTGCCGCCGGGCTGCCAGCCGGGCGGCCCGAACAGCCGGCCGAGGATTTCGTCCGGGCTTCGCGCGGCCAGTGCGTCACGGCCGATTGCCACCCATTCGTGAAAGGCCGCACACAGCGGGTTGAAGCTCGGCAGCGCCTTCACGATTCCATAACGCGGCCTGTCGTCGTCGCGTTCCGGTTCGAAGGTGCCGAACAGACGGTCCCAGATGATGAAGACGCCGGCATAGTTGCGATCGAGATAGCGGGGGTTCACCGCATGGTGGACGCGGTGGTGCGAGGGCGTGTTCATCACCGCCTCGAACCATGGCGGCATGCGGCCGACATGCTCGGTGTGGATCCAGAATTGATAGACGAGGTTCAGCCCGGCGACAAAGGCGACCATTTCCGGCGGGAAGCCGATGAGGAACAGCGGCAGCCGGAACAGGAAGGCGAGGCTGAAGAAGCCGGTCCATGTCTGCCGCAGCGCCGTGGTGAGATTATAATGCTGCGAACTGTGGTGGATGACATGGCTGGCCCAGAACCAGCGCACCCGGTGGGCGCTGCGGTGGAACACATAATAGGCAAGGTCGTCGAGCACGAAGGCCAGCAGAAAGGCCCACCAGCTGAACGGAATGTCGAAGAGCCGGTGCTGCCAGACCCACATGGCGATCGCCAGCACCAGCCCGCCCGTGAGCACGCCGGCGATGGTGCTGCCCAGCCCCAGCGTGAGTGAAGTGCCGGAATCGCGCCAGTCATAGCGGCCGATGCCCATGCGTTTCGTGCGCCACATCTCGACAAGGACAAGCGCGATGAAGCCGGGAATGGCGAGGGTGACAGGGTCGGGAAGGGTCATGCCGGTCGCAGCTCCGGCCAGCCGGGGCTGGCTGCAAGCCTCAGCCGGGCCTCGCGCAGCACCGGCTCGTCAAGCCGCAGGCGCAGCACCTGGCCCTCCATCACGAGGCCGGTGCCGGGCGGCAGACGGCGGGCGATCCAGCCATCGCCCAGCGGCAGCAGCAGGCCGAAGCTGCCATCGCGCCCGCGCAGGATCGCACCCCGGCCATCGGCGGCCAGCGCCACCGCGCTGGCGCGAAACCCGGCCAGCCTGCCTTCCGCCTCGGCGATGGCGGCGGCCTCGTCGAGCACGGGATCATCGCGAAACCCCAGCCACCAGGCCAGGGCGACAAGCGCTGCAATCGCGAGGGCGGAAAGAAGCGGAACCAGCATCGGCCCTGTTCTAGCCCAGCCTGCTGCGCGGGGGAATCGCCCGTTTCGCCGCTCCCGGCCCCAATGTTCGCCGCCTAGCGGCCTGTCCAGTTGCCGGGGCGCTTCTCGATGAAGGCGGCCATGCCCTCTTTCTGGTCATCCGTGCCGAAGAGCGAATGGAACAGGCGGCGCTCGAAGAGGATGCCCTGCGACAGGCTGGTCTCGAAGGCGATGTTCACCTGCTCCTTCACCGCCATGGCGGCAAGCGGCGGCATGCCGGCAATGGCTTCGGCCATCTTCAGCGCTTCGGCCATCAGCTCGGCCGCCGGCACCACGCGGGCGACAAGCCCTGCGCGCTCCGCCTCGTCCGCGCCCATCATGCGGCCGGTCAGGCACATTTCCATCGCCTTGGCCTTGCCAATGGCAAGGGTCAGCCGCTGCGAGCCGCCCATGCCCGGCGTCACGCCCAGCTTGATTTCGGGCTGGCCGAATTTCGCCGTTTCGGCGGCAAGGATGATGTCGCACATCATCGCCAGTTCGCAGCCGCCGCCCAGCGCAAAGCCGGAAACCGCTGCGATGACGGGCTTGCGGGTGCGGGTCAGCTGCTCGTAGCCGGCGAAATAATTGGTGCCGAACATGTCGCCGACGGATTGCGGCGCCATTTCCTTGATGTCGGCGCCGGCGGCAAAGGCCTTTTCGCTGCCCGTCAGGATGGCGCAGCGTTGCGACGGGTCGGCGTCATAGGCGGCGAAGGCAGCCAGAAGCTCGCCCAGCACCTGGTTGTTGAGCGCATTGAGCGCCTGCGGCCGGTTGAGGCGCACGATGGTGACGGCGCCCTGCTGCTCGACGAGAAGTGTTTCGTAAGTCATGTCGCTACCCCGATGCTCGGCAAACCCAGGCCGGCCACGCGCGGCCGGCATCCGCAGGCCATCAACCAGAGCCGGGCGCAGGCCGCAAGCCCCATCCGGCGGCATCTGGCCAGAAGACCAGAAGCGGAAGCGTAAAAGCGTAAAATGGCGGAAAAGGGGTGGTGGGCTCGTCGGGGCTCGAACCCGAGACCTACAGATTAAAAGTCCGTTGCTCTACCAACTGAGCTACGAGCCCACACCGGAAAAGCCCTCTAGGGGCGCTTTCGGCATGAATCAACCACCCTGCCCGTCATTCAGCGGGTGCCTGCGCTTCAGCCGCGCCAGCATGTGGCGCACGCTGAGGCCGGTGGCAGGGTGGCGCCAGTGCGGCCACAGCGCCAGCATGGGGCGCAGCACGAAATCCCGCTCCGCCATCCGCGGGTGCGGCACGACCAGTCCGGGCGCGCGCAGCTGCCGGTTGCCAAAGGCGATGAGATCGAGATCGAGCACGCGCGCCCCCCAGCGCTGGCCGCGCCGCCGGCCAAAGCCGCGCTCCATGCGCTTCAGCAGGGCCAGAAGCGCGGGCGCATCGCCCGCCCACAGGGCCAGAAGCGCCGCATTGGCATAGGTGCGCCGCGACGGGCCGATGGGGGCGCTTCGCAGGACGGGGGAAAGGCGCACATCCACAAGCCCGGCATCCGCCAGCGCGCGCGCTGCTGCCCGAAGCACGGCTTCCGGCCGGCCGTGGCGGCCGCTGCACCGGTTGGACCCAAGCGCCACCACCACCTGAACAGCCGGCGCGCCGCCTGCCGGCACTGGCCCCTTTCGCGGGGGGATGCTAGCGGCCCCTTGCATGGAACCTGATCGCGATTGCCAGCTCTGCCCGCGCCTTGCCGCCCACCGCACCATGCTTCGTGCGCGTGAGCCGGAATGGTTCAACGCCCCCGTCCCCGCCTTCGGGGACCAGGATGGCTGGCTTGCGATCGTCGGCCTTGCCCCCGGCGAGCGGGGCGCCAACCGCACGGGCCGCCCCTTCACCGGCGATTTCGCGGGCGTGCTTCTTTATGAAACCCTCCTCGGCCTCGGCCTGGCCAGCGGAATCTATGGCGAAAGCCCCGACGACGGCCTCACCCTGCACGGGGCGATGATCGTCAATGCCGTGCGCTGCCTGCCGCCGGCCAACAAGCCGCTGCCAGCCGAAATCCACCAGTGCCGCCCCTTCCTCGAAGCGCAGCTGAAGGCCATGCCGAACCTGAAGGTGGTGCTGGCGCTGGGCCAGGTCGCCCATCAGTCGGCGGTGAAGGTGCTGGGCGGCAAGCTGCCCAAGCATCGCTTCGCCCACGCAGCCGTCCACCGGATGCACACGGGCTTCACCATCGTCGACAGCTATCATTGCTCCCGGTACAACCAGAACACCGGCCGGCTCACGCCGGAGATGTTCCGCACTGCCGTGGAAACCGCAATCGCCGCCCGCGCGGGCTGAGCCGCGGCTCAGCCCTGCCCGCCCAGAAGACGGGCGCGCGCGGCGTCATATTCGCGCTTCAGCCTGGCAACCAGTTCGGCGGCCGGCAGAACCGCCTTCACCGCGCCGATTCCCTGGCCCGAACCCCAGATGTCGCGCCATGCCTTGGCATCGGTGTTGCCACCGGAACCGAAGTTCATGGTGGACACATCGCCCTTGGGCAGATTGTCCGGGTCGAGGCCGGCCGCCACCACGGAAGGCCGCAGGTAATTGCCCCAGACACCCGTGAACAGGTCGGAATAGACGATGTCGGCAGCGCCGCTCGCCACGATCATGTCCTTGTAGCCCTGGTCGGCGCGGGCTTCCTCGGTGGCGATAAAGGCCGAGCCGATATAGCCGAAATCGGCGCCCATCGCTTCGGCTGCAAGCACGGCATCCCCGGTGGCGATGGCGCCGGAAAGCGCAAGCGGCCCGTCGAACCATTCGCGGATTTCCTGGATCAGCGCGAAGGGCGATTGCGTACCGGCATGGCCGCCGGCGCCCGCCGCCACGGCGATCAGCCCGTCGGCGCCCTTTTCGATCGCCTTTTTCGCAAAGCGGTTGTCGATCACGTCATGCAAAACGATACCGCCATAGCTGTGGACTGCGGCGTTCACATCCTCGCGCGCGCCAAGCGAGGTGATGATGACCGGCACCTTGTGCTTCACCACCAGGTCAAGGTCCTGCA
>CAYMZC010000100.1:0-9245 GCA_964394815.1 uncultured Sandaracinobacter sp.
TGCATCTGCCCCCATTTCGGCCGCATTCGGGAGTTTCTGCTCCACGGCCTTCACCGCCGAAAGCTCAGGTTCGTTGGCGGTGCCCTGGTTGCGGTAAAGGATGAGTTTGGCGCCATCGGTCACCAGAATCAGGGTGTTGGTGGGAATAAGCATTTAAGTCTCCCTGCTTGATGCTTGAAAACTGATTTCAGGCGCTTTCGACGAAGCTGTCGAGTACCATTTTCGTGCCGGCCTGATCGAATTCGATTTCGAGCTTGTTGCCATCCTGGCCTTTCACCGTGCCCATTCCGAATTTCGCATGAAAGACACGGGCGCCGGGTGCGATGTCCGTGCGGGCCGGGCCGCCCACGGTACTGCTGATGGCGCGGCCCTCGATGACGCGCTTCGGTTTCAGCCCGCCGCGCTGGGAGGCGCGCTCCCAGCCGGGGCCACGGCTCGTTCCGCGCGCGACATCGGCGAAAGGGTCCCGCTCGTCCAGCGCCGCCCGCCACAGGCTTGCACCGCCCGAAAGCGTTGTCGTGCGCTCGACATGGGGTTCGGGCAGTTCGTCGAGGAAGCGCGAGGGGATGGCCGAGGTCCACTGGCCATAGACGCGCCTGTTGGCGGCGTGGAGAATGGTTGCGCGCCGCCGCGCGCGAGTGATCCCGACATAGGCGAGCCTGCGTTCTTCCTCGAGTGCGGCGGCGCCATTCTCGTCCAGCGCGCGTTGCGAGGGGAAAAGCCCTTCCTCCCAGCCGGGCAGGAAGACATGGTCGAACTCCAGGCCCTTGGCGGCATGGAGGGTCATCATGGTCACTTTCGCATCGGTGTCGGCACGATCATTCTCCATCACCAGCGCGACATGCTCCAGAAAGGCTGACAGCGTGTCGAATGCCTCCAGCGCGCGCACAAGTTCGGAGAGATTGTCGATCCGGGCCGTGGCATCGGCCGAACGATCCTTTTCGAGCATTTCGATATAGCCCGATTCCTCCAGGATCATCTGGACGAGCGCACCGGGTTCGAGGCTGGTCGCCTGATCACGCCAGCGCCTGAGATCGGTAAGGAAAGAGGCAAGCGCGCGCCGCGCGGCGGGTGGCAGTTCATCCGTTTCGGCAAGCGCCTGGGCGGCGGCCGGAAGGGTGAGGCCGGCGGCGCGGGCATGGGTGGCGATACGGGCCTGGGCCTTGTCGCCGAGGCCGCGTCTGGGGGTGTTGACGATCCGCTCGAAGGCGAGCGCATCGTCTGCCTGGGACACGAGCCGCAGATAGGCGAGGGCGTCGCGGATTTCGGCGCGCTCGTAGAAGCGGAAACCCCCGACGATCCGATAGGGCAGGCCGATGCCGATGAAGCGGTCCTCGAACTCGCGGGTCTGGAAGGAGGCGCGAACGAGAATGGCGATTTCCGAAGGCGAAACGCCTTCACGCAGCAGCCTTTCGATCCTGTCACCGACAAGGCGGGCTTCCTCCGGCCCGTCCCAGACGCCGGTGACATTCACTTTCTCGCCGTGGCTTGCCTCGGTCCACAGGGTCTTGCCCAGGCGGCCGCGATTGTGGGCAATCACATGCGAGGCGGCAGCGAGGATGTGGGGCGTGGAGCGGTAATTCTGCTCCAGCCGGATGACACGGGCGCCGGGAAAATCCTGCTCGAACCGGAGGATGTTCGCGACTTCCGCGCCGCGCCAGGAATAGATCGACTGGTCGTCATCCCCGACGCAGCAGATATTGCCCTGGCCGCCAAGGGATTTTGCCGCCAGAAGGGTCAGCCAGCGATACTGGGCGGCGTTGGTATCCTGATATTCATCGACCAGCACATGCCGGAACCGGCGCTGCCAGTCTTCCAGCACATCGGGGTGAGCCTCGAAGATCCGGATCATGTGCAGCAGCAGGTCACCGAAATCGGCGGCGTTGAGGGCAAGAAGCTCCGCCTGGTAGCGGGCATAGAGTTCCGCGCCGCGCCCGTCTGCGAAAGCGAAGGATTCGCCCGCCGGCACGGCATCCGGCGTCTGGCCCCGGTTCTTCCAGCGGTCGATCAGGCCCGAAAGCTGGCGCGCCGGCCAGCGTTTTTCTTCGAGGCCAGCATCGAGGATGATCCGCTTCAGCAGCCTCTGCACGTCATCACTGTCGAGAATGGTGAAATTCGGGCGCAGCCCGGCAAGCTCGGCATGCTGGCGCAGCATGCGCGCGGCGATGGAATGGAAGGTGCCGACGAAAGGCAGGCCCTCGGCCGCAGGCCCCAGCATGGCCATCAGCCTGTGGCGCATTTCGGCAGCCGCCTTGTTGGTGAAGGTGACGGCGAGAATCTGCGAGGGCCAGGCTAGCCGCTGCGACAGGATCTGCGCCAGCCGCGCAGTGAGCGCACGTGTCTTGCCCGTTCCTGCGCCCGCCAGCACGAGAACTGGCCCTTCCAGCAGGGTTGCCGCCTCGCGTTGCGGAGCGTTCAGGCCCTTGAGCCAGGGCGGGTCATTATCGGGGAGCTGCGGCATGGAACTGGAACAGATAGCGAACTCAGCTGGCAGGGCGCAACCCCGGCGGTGCATCCCCTGCGGCGCTTTCCGATGTGCTTTCTGCCACGCTTTCTGCCGTATCGCCCTCGACGACAGGCACTTCCCCGGCGGGGCGCAGAAGCCAGAGCCGCGCCTTTCCGACGACACGATCCGCTGCCACGGTGAAACCGGGTGGCGAAACTTCTTCTGCGCGGCCCGTTTCAACCGTGATCCAGCTGTGGGGGGCAATCCAGCCCTGCGCCCTTGCCGAGGCAAGGGCGGCTGGCGCCAGCCCTTCGCCATAGGGCGGGTCCAGGAAGAGGATGTCCGCCGCAGACGGGGCAGGGGGAAGATGGGTCGCATCCTGCCCGGCAAGGCGCGCCTTTGCGCCGAGCTTCCGGATATTGGCTTCGATCGCCCGCCTGGCTGCGGCATTGCGTTCCACCAGGAAGGCGCGTTCGGCCCCGCGCGACAGCGCTTCGAGCGCGAGCGCGCCGGACCCTGCGAAAAGGTCGAGTATGGTCAGGCCCTCGAAGCTGCCGAGGCGGCTTTGCAGCATGGAAAAGAGCGTTTCGCGCGCGCGGTCCGCAGTCGGGCGGGTGGTATCGCCTGCTGCGGTTTCAAGCGGGCGGGAACGCCACTGTCCGGCAATGATCCGCATGGTCAGGCGCCCGTGGTGGGGCGTGCCGCACTGGCCCTGCGGCCAAGCTGGCGCTTCAGGCCGGTGATTGCCCCCGATGGCGCCTCGACCACGCCGCGAACGGGAATGTCGGCAAGGGTGAAGGGGCCATAGGCGGTGCGGATCAGGCGGCTGACCTTCAGCCCCATGGCTTCGCACAGCCGCCTGACTTCGCGGTTCTTGCCTTCGGTGAGCGTCATGGTGAGCCAGATGTTGGCGCCGCCGGCGTTTGCCCGGCGATCGACCGATGCATCGACCGGCCCATAGCGCACGCCATCGAGTGTGACGCCAAGCGCCAGTGCTTCGAGATCCTGCTGGCGGACCTGGCCCATGGCCCGCACGCGATAGGTGCGCGGCACGGCATTGGCCGGCAGTTCGAGCGCGCGCTTCAGCTCGCCATCGTTGGTGAGCAGCAGCAGGCCTTCGGTGTTGAGGTCGAGCCGGCCCACCGGAACCAGCCGCGGCAGCCCTTCGGGCAGGACATCATAGATGGTCGGCCGGCCGCCCGGATCCCGTGCCGCCGTCAAGACGCCGGAGGGCTTGTGGAACAGGAAGATCCGGGTCGACTGTGCTTCGGCCACGGGCTTTCCGTCCACCGTCACCTCGGCAAGGCTGGTGAGGATGGTGGCCGGTGTGTCGAGCGGCTTGCCGGCAATTGCAACCCGCCCTTCGGCAATCATGCGCTCGATGTCCCGGCGCGAGCCGACACCGGCGCGGGCCAGCAGCTTGGCGATCCGTTCGCCCTTTCCACCACCCCCACCAGAAGCGGAATGCGCGCCGGCGCTGACAGCCGTTCGGGCTGCCCGGCGACCGCCGGGCGCGCGGGCCTGCGGCCTGTCAGCAGCGGTTCCTGCCTCGGCAGTTCTTGGTGGGGCCTTGCGGGGGCCGCCCGGTCTGGCTGGGCCGTCTGCCCTGCGGATTCCACCCGGGGTGCGGCTTCCGCCCGGGGTGCGGGGGCCTGACGGCGGGCGGGGCGGGCGGCGTTCAGCCATCGGTTTTTGTCTCCGAAACGGGGACCCCGATTTCGGATTTCGAGGTGCGGATGGTGAGGGACGTCTTGACGCTGGCGACGTTGGGCGCGCTCGTCAGCTGGCCGGTGAGAAAGGCCTGGAAGCTCGGCAGGTCACGCGCGACGACCTTGAGGATGAAGTCGATCTCGCCGTTGAGCATATGGCATTCGCGAACCTGCGGCAGGCACGATACATGCTCCTCGAAGGCGCGCAGGTCTGCTTCCGCCTGGCTCTTCAGGCTGACCATGGCAAAAACCGTGATCGGCCAGCCCAGCGCCTCTGGCGAGAGATTGGCGTGATAGCCCTTGATGATCCGCGATTCCTCCAGCGCGCGCACCCGCCGTAGACAGGGCGGCGCGGTCAGGCCGACACGGGCGGCCAGATCAACATTGGTGATGCGGCCGTCGGCCTGAAGGGTGGCGAGAATCTCGCGGTCGATCTGGTCGATCTGGTGGGCACGGCTCATGCGGAAACGGGGCTCATGGCAAAACGGGATGGGTCCGATATGGCCCTTCCACATAAGATTATTGCGCAGGAGCGCAAGCGATCTTCGCCCAGCCTGCCCGGCAGGCCTGTTGCACCTCCGGGCAGTGCCGCCTAAGTCTCGGCCGGAAAGGATCATCCATGACGGACTTGCGGCGCACGAGGCTTCTCATCATCGGTTCCGGGCCGGCCGGCTATACGGCGGCTGTCTATGGTGCGCGCGCTGCGCTCAACCCCGTGCTGGTGGAAGGGCTGCAGCCCGGTGGCCAGCTGACGATCACCACCGATGTCGAGAACTGGCCCGGCGAAACCGCCATCATGGGCCCCGAGCTGATGGCGAAGATGCGCGCACAGGCCGAGCATCTGGGCGTCGATCTTGTGTCCGACATCATCGTCGATGTCGATTTCTCGCGTCGCCCGTTCCGCTGCACGGCCGACAGCGGCATGGTTTTCGAAGCCGACAGCGTCATCATCGCGACGGGCGCGCAGGCGCGCTGGCTTGGCCTGGACTCCGAAACGAAGCTGCGCGGCAAGGGCGTTTCCGCCTGCGCCACCTGCGACGGCTTCTTCTTCCGCGGCAAGCATGTCGCCGTTGTGGGCGGCGGCAATTCCGCTGTCGAGGAAGCGCTTTTCCTCACCAATTTCGCCAGCAAGGTGACTCTCATTCACCGCCGGGACACGCTGCGGGCCGACAAGATCAACCAGAAGCGCCTGCTGGAAAACCCGAAGGTCGTGCCTGTCTGGAACGCGACGGTCGCCGATGTCATCGGCTCCGATTCGGTGACGGGTCTTGTGCTGGAAGACACGCGGACCGGCCAGAAGAGCGAAATGGCGGTCGACGGGCTGTTCATTGCCATCGGCCATGACCCCGCCACTGCACTCTTCCGTGGCAAGCTGGACATGGATCCGGAAGGCTATCTGCTGACGGCCCCGGATTCGACCGCGACCAGCGTGCCGGGCGTGTTCGCCGCCGGCGACGTGAAGGACAAGACCTATCGCCAGGCCGTGACGGCGGCCGGCATGGGCTGCATGGCGGCGCTGGAAGCCGAGCGTTTCCTTGGCCATGCATCGGCGGCCGGTTCGGCCTGATGCCCATGGACTGGGACAAGCTGCGCCTCTTCCAGGCGGTTGCGACCGCCGGAAGCTTCACCGAGGGCGCGCGCCGGCTGAAATTGTCCCAGCCGGCCTTGTCGCGCCAGATCATCGCGCTTGAAGAGCAGATGGGCGCCAAGCTGTTCCACCGCCACGCGCGCGGCCTTGCCCTTACCAACGAGGGAGAGCAGCTGCGCGCGCTGACCATGCGCATGGCCGATGAAATCGAGCGGGCCCGAAGCTCGATCGAGGCGACGCGAAACCGCCCCACGGGCGAGATCAAGCTGACGACAACGGTGAGTTTCGGCTCATCCTGGCTGCCGCGCCAGCTTGCGGATTTCATCGACCTTTTCCCCGATATCCGGATCAGCCTGATCCTTTCGGACGAGGAGCGCGACTTGTCCCGCCATGAAGCGGATTGCGCCATCCGCTTCCACAAGCCCCAGCACGCCGATCTCATCCAGCGCCCGCTCGCCACCATCCGGCACCGGCTGTGCGCCTCGCCCGCCTATCTGGCGAAATGGGGGGAACCAAAGACGCCTGCTGACCTGCTGGACCACAGGATGATTGCCTATGGCCCGGAAGCCCCGGCCTATCTGCGATCGATCAACTGGGCGCTGGAACTGGGCAATGAAGGCCCCCCGCGCGAGCCTGTCATCAGCATCAACAACAGTTTCGGTGTCCTGCAGGCCGTCGAGGCCGGAGCCGGGATTGCTGCGCTGCCATCCTATCTCATCGGCATGTCGGGCAAGCTGAAGGTGTTGCTGCCCGATATCCAGGGCGCGACCTTCCAGACCTATTTCGTCTATTCCTCGGAACTGCGCGGTTCGGTCCGGGTCGCAGCGCTCAGGGACTTCCTCATCGAGCGGATGACGCCCGAGAACCTGGGTGACCTGATCCGCTGATCGGCCGGCATGCCATGCAATCTTTGCATGGCTGATCCACGATCTTCGCACTTGCACAATAACCTGCTCACGCCTAAATAACTTGTGTTGCTGCAGTGCAGCGCAGCCGGGCACTCTCACTCCTCCCCGAGATGTCCGGCTCTGGTCGGCCACCACTCTCCCTCCCTCCCTCGGAGGCCGACCAAAATCTGGGCCAGGGTCGAGCTTGCTCCCCTGGCCCTCTTTTTTTGTGCGGCCAGTGCGGCTAAGCGGTCTTGCAGGTGGGGCCTGTAGCTCAATGGTTAGAGCTGGCCGCTCATAACGGCTAGGTTGCGGGTTCGAGTCCTGCCGGGCCCACCACTATCCTCCATCGGCATCCCGGCGAGGGCCTGCAGGGGCAAGTGCCTAGAGCGGTTTTGCCGATGGCCTGGAATTGCGCGCCGTTCGTGCGGCCCATGTCGCCCAGGCTATGGCGAGGCCGGGTGCGCCTGAAAGTTCCTCAAGCTCTGACCTTTCCGGCGGGTTGCCATAGGAGATTTCCAGCACGCGGGCGATGCTCATCGCGCCTTCCGGCCGATGCTCGAGGGTGAGCGGAGCGCCCATTTCCACGATGCCGTCTTCCACAACGCGCAGATACCAGCCCGAGCGCCCGTTTTCGACCATGGCCCTTACCATGCCCGGATCATCGAACCAGCGCGCCATCGTGGCGCAGGGCTGGCGTGGCTGGCATACTTCCATCAGCGCCGTGCCGGTGCGCCACCTGTCCCCGACATGGACTGTCGCTTCATCAAGTCCCTCGACGAGGAGGTTTTCCCCGAAGCCGCCGGGAACGAGGCGGGCGGAATGGCGGGGATATTCGTGGCGCCACAGAGCGTAGCTGGAAAGCGCATAGGCATAGACGGCCTTGTCGAGGCCACCATGTACCCGCTGATTGGCCACTTCATCGCCTTCCAGCCCCATGCTGCGGGCATGCACGGGGCCAAGGCGCGAGCTCTTGGCATAGGCTGTCACATGACCATCGACCTTGCAGGCATGGCCGGTACGCACATCGGCGAGGCGTGGCATGGCGGTCCTCCTCCTTGCCCGGTTTCCCTCTCTATCTCGCCTGTTTGCGCGGTGCCAGTGCTTTGGCCACAAGCAGGGGGCAGATAACAAGAGAACCGAACAAGGGAGGGTTTGATGCAGACCATGATGACAGCCGATGCGCTGGCGATCCTGAAGGCCGTGGCCGGCATGGGCGTGCTGACACTGGTGATGTTCCTGTGGATGTACGCGACACGGCTTCCGGCCTTCAGCAAGGCCGGGATTGAACCGCAGGAGGCCATGCACCCCGGCACCTACAATGACCGGTTGCCGAGCGGGGTCCGCCGCGTTGCCGACAATTACAATCACCTCTTCGAGCAGCCGACGCTCTTCTATGCCATCGCCCTGACCGTCGTGGTTGCCGGGCTGGCTGATCCGCTGCATGTCGCTTGCGCCTGGGCCTTTCTGGGCTTCAGGGTGCTGCATTCGCTGGTTCAGGCGACCATCAACAAGGTGGCCATTCGCTTCCTGTTGTTCGCTTTGTCCTGGGTTGCACTCGGCACCATGATCGTGCGGTTGGCGCTTCAGCTTTTTGCCTGATATTCAGAATGGTTAACAAGGGGCCGGGCTGTCGGATAATTTGACAGCGCGGCCTCTTTTTTCACTGCCGCGTCCTTGTTTCCGCTTTCTGGGACAAGTTGGCACGAACCTTGCTTTGAATGGTGCGGGGGCATTTTCCCGTTACAGGAAAGGCAAGACATGTTTGGCAGGATTGTTGGTCTCTTCGCGTTTGCCGCCGTTGCTGCGGCTCCGGCCAGCGCACTCACCTATTTCGCCGTCGACGGGGCACCTGATCCCGGCGTTTCCGGCGCCTACAGCATCGTCATCGATTTCGAAGGGGCACTGCCGACGGGCTACAGCCTCTCGGGCAGCTACGGCATCGTCAGCGCCACCATTCCCGGTCAGCACGCCCAGCCCGCGCCCAACACGGATACGGACAGATATTTCTACGTGTCCTCGGCGCTGCCCACCAACAATGCGACGCTGCTGACGCCCGATCTTCGCGGAATCAGCTTCTATTGGGGTTCGATCGACACCCACAACATGGTCGAAGTTCTGGGTGCTGGCGGCTCCATCCTGGCCAGCATCACCGGTCTCGACGTGTCGGTGGCCGGCGGCAACCAGGGCCTGCCGCAGACCAACCGTCGCGTCTTCATCGAAGCGGGCGCCAATGAAGTCATTACGGGCCTGCGCTTCAGTGCAACGGGCGTTGCCTTCGAACTGGATGACATCGCCGTGGCCGGTGTTCCCGAGCCGGCGACCTGGGCCATGATGATCATGGGCTTCGGCCTTGTCGGTTTCGCGGCGCGTCGTCGTGATCGGCTGGTGACCGTCAGCGCCTGATCGCTTGCCCGGCAATGAAAGAGGGGCCGGAACCATAGGGTTCCGGCCCCTTTCTTCATGATCCGGCGTGCCGGCTCAGCGCGCCATGAGGGCCGGCAGAAAAGCTTCGTGCGCGGCCTTGATCTCAGCCACTGCCCGGCTTCCGCCGCCTTCGATGGCCAGCGCCGCGCCACCTGTCGTGCCGATCCGCGTGAGCGGCACGGGGCAGG
>CAYMZC010000101.1:0-9240 GCA_964394815.1 uncultured Sandaracinobacter sp.
CTTCGGGCGTGATTGCGAGGCTTTGTGCAGGATCGGTGGCAAGGCTGGCCATGGGTGGCTTTCCGTGATGGTTGAAGGCCTGCGGGTTAGACCAGCCATGCGCATGGAGCAACCTTGCCGGACAGGCATGCCCGATTGGCGCCTCGCATTGCGGCTTTGCGGGTGGCGGGCTTGCCGCTAGAGCAGGCGCATGGGAACGATAGCCTTCATCGGACTTGGCGTCATGGGCCGGCCCATGGCACGCCACCTCGCCACCGCCGGCCACAGCCTGCGCCTTTATAACCGCACGCCTGAAAAGGCAGAATGCTTTGCGGCCGACCATGGCGGCATTGCATGCGCAACCCCGCTCGAAGCCGCGCGCGGTGCGGACATTCTGATCACCTGTGTCGGCAATGATGACGATGTGCGGCAGGTGACCGAAGGCGTGGAGGGCGCATTTCAGGCCTTGCCCGATGGTGCGCTCTTCATCGACCACTCGACCATTTCTGCCCGCCTCGCCCGCGAGCTGGCGGATAATCACCCGCGTCTTCACTGCCTGGATGCGCCCGTGTCAGGCGGGCAGGCCGGCGCCGAGGCCGGGCAGCTGGCGATCATGTGCGGCGGCAGCCAGGCCGCCTTCGAGGCGGCGCGCCCCTTTCTTGCGGCCTATGGCAGGAAAGTGGTGCGGATCGGCCCGGCCGGCCATGGCCAGCTTGCCAAGATGGCGAACCAGATTGCCATCGCCGGCGTTGTCCAGGGGCTTTCGGAATCGCTGCATTTCGCCCTGAAGGCCGGGCTCGATACGGATGCCCTCATCGATGCCATCGGCCAGGGGGCGGCGCAGAGCTGGCAGATGGACAATCGTGCCCGCACGATGGTCGAGGGCCGCTTCGATTTCGGTTTCGCGGTCGATCTGATGCGCAAGGACCTCGGCCTTGTTCTCGAAGAGGCGCGCGCCAATGGGTCGAGCCTGCCGCTGGCAGCACTTGTCGACCAGTTCTACGCCGATGTGCAGAAGCTTGGCGGCGGCCGGGACGACACCTCTTCCCTTATCCGGCGCCTGCCATGATCCGCGCCGGAATTGCGGCGCTGGCACTGCTTCTGGCCGGCCCGGCGGACGCCGCGCGCACGCTGATTGTCAACGCCAATGGCTATACGATCGATTCCGCCGGCCGCTGGATGCGCTTTTCCACCCTGCTTGTCGGCGATGACGGCCGGGTCATGGCTGTTCTGCCGGAAGGCGCGCAGGAGCCGAAGATCGGCCCGGGCGATTTCAGGCTGAACGCGAACCGTCGAACCCTGCTGCCCGGCCTGATCGATGCCCATGGCCATATCATGGGGCTGGGCCTCGGCCTGCGCCAGCTCGATCTTGCGCCCGCCCGCACCCTTGCCGAAGCGCAGGCGCGGGTGACGGCGCATGTCCGTTCGAACGGCACCCTGAGCTGGATCAGCGGACGCGGCTGGAACCAGATGCGCTGGGGTCTCGACCGCTTTCCGACCGCCGCCGAACTGGATGCCGTCACCGTCGACAAACCGGCATGGCTTGTGCGCGCCGATGGCCATGCCGGCTGGGCCAACAGCGCGGCCATGAAGCTTGCCGGGATCAACCGGCAGACGAAGGATCCGAAGGGCGGGCGGATCCTGCGCGATGCGGCCGGGAACCCGACCGGCGTGTTCATCGATGCGGCGATGGACCTGGTTGAGCGGCATGTCCCGCCTCCGAGCGCGGGCGAGCGGGAAAAGGCCTTCGAGGCTGCGCTGAAGCATCTCGCCATACAGGGGCTTACGGGCATGCACGACATGGGCGTGACCCCGGAAGCCTGGGCGCTTTACCGCAGTTTTGGTGACGAAGGGCGGCTCACCATCCGCATTACCGGCTATGCCGACGGCATGGCCGCGATGGAGGCAATCTCGCCGCTGCGTCCGACGCCCTGGCTCTACGGCGACAGGCTCAGGCTGCAGGGAATCAAGCTCTATGCCGATGGCGCACTGGGAAGCCGGGGCGCATGGCTTCTGGCCCCCTATGCGGATGAGCCGGCGACCAGCGGGCTGCGCTTCCTTGACGATGCTCGCATGAAGAACCTGTTCAGCCGCGCGAACTTCCTTGGCTATCAGGTGGCGGCCCATGCCATCGGGGATGCCGCCAACCGGCAAGTGCTGGACAGCTTCGCCGAAATCCGCCCGGCCTATGGCGATCGCTTCCGCAACCGTATCGAGCATGCGCAGCTGATCGACCCCGCTGACATTCCGCGCCTTGCCGAACTGCAACTCGTCGCTTCGGTGCAGCCGGTGCATGCCACGTCGGACAAGGCCATGGCCGAGACTCGTGTCGGCCCCGACAGGCTGACCGGCGCCTATGCCTGGGCGAAGCTGAGGGCATCCGGCGTGCAGCTGGCCCTTGGATCGGACACGCCGGTCGAACCTGCCAGCCCCTTTTACGGCATCCATGCCGCCGTTACGCGGCAGGACAGGGAAGGGCAGCCCCCGGGCGGCTGGCGGCCGGAAGAAGCGATGACGCTGGAGCAGGCGCTGGCGGGCTTCACCCGCGATGCAGCCTATGCCGGCCTTGCCGAAGACAGGGTTGGCCGGCTTGATATTGGTTACTGGGCGGATTTCATCTTTGTCGACACTGACCCGTTCCGCGCACCGCCCGAGGCGCTGCACCGCATCCTTGTCGAGGAAACCTGGCTGGCCGGCCGCCGCGTCTTCGTCCGCGACTGAGGAAGCGCGGCTCAGCCCAGACTTGAGGGCATGTCCTCAAGGCTCGCCGATCCGTCCTTCGCGACCTTCAGACGGGTGCAGCCCGGCTTCAGGCCGGGGAGCGCCCGGGCAATGGCTTCGGCCACCACATCCGGGGTCTTGAGGCTTGCCGGATCTTCGCCCGGAAAGGCCTTGGCGCGCATGGATGTGCGCGTGCCGCCCGGATCCACCAGCAGGACATTGACGCCGAGCGCCCGCATTTCATCGGCATAGACGGCCACCATCATCTCGAACGCGGCCTTGGAGGCGGCATAAGGCCCCCAATAGGCGCGCGCCTGGGTGGCGACGGAGGAGGTGAGGGCGACAACCGTTCCCCTGCCGCGCCTGAGAAGCCCGTCGAAGGCGCGGATCAGGCGCCACTGGGCCGTCACGTTCAGCGCCATCACCTGCTCGAACTCCTTCGGAGTGGCGTGGGGCAGGGGCGTGAGCGTTCCCAGCGTGGCCGCATTCAGAACGAGCAGATCGAGCGCCTGCCAGCGGCTGGCCAGTGCTGCCGCCAGCCGGTCGATGTCATCATAGGCCTGCAGGTCGAGCGGTGCGATGGTGGCGCTGCCGCCGGCGGCGTGAATGGCGTCTTCGGTTTCGATCAGCCCGGCTTCGGTGCGGGCCGTCAGAATCACATGCGCACCCTTACCGCCGAGCGTGCGGGCAATGGATGCCCCGATACCGCGGCTCGCGCCGGTGACGAGGGCGAGCTTGCCCTGGAAAGCAGTCGACATCAGCGCGACTCCGCCAGCAGTGTCAGGGTGGCGTCCTTACCGGTTGCCTCCTGGTCGGTCAGGCGGGTCGGATATTCGCCGGTGAAGCAGGCATCGCAATATTGCGGGCAACCGCTGTCGCGGCCCTTTTCGCCAAGCGCGCGATAGAGGCCGTCTATGGAGATGAAGGCGAGGCTGTCGGCCCCGATATAGCTGCGCATCGCCTCGATGTTCATCTGCGCGGCCAGAAGCTTGGAGCGTTCGGGCGTGTCGACGCCATAGAAGCAGCTGTGGGCCGTGGGCGGGCTGGCAATGCGCAGATGGACTTCCGTGGCGCCGGCTTCGCGCAGCATCTGCACGATCTTGACCGAGGTGGTGCCGCGGACGACCGAATCATCGATCAGCACGAGCCGCTTGCCCGCGATCATCGCGCGGTTGGCGTTGTGCTTCAGCTTCACGCCTAGGTGGCGGATATGGTCGCCGGGCTGGATGAAGGTGCGCCCGACATAGTGCGACCGGATGATGCCCAGCTCGAACGGGATGCCGGCGGCCTGGGCGTAGCCGATCGCGGCCGGCGTGCCGCTGTCGGGCACGGGCACGACCATGTCGGCCTCGACCGGGGATTCCTCGGCGAGCACTGCACCGATGGCCTTGCGCACCTGATAGACGGACAGGCCGTCGGCGAAGCTGTCGGGGCGGGAGAAATAGACCTGCTCGAATATGCAGGGGCGCCCGCTTTCCGATCCGAAAGGCTTGAGCGACGTGATGCCATCCTTGTTGATGAGGATGAGTTCGCCCGGTTCCACCTCGCGGATGAAATGCGCTCCGACGATATCGAGCGCCACGGTTTCCGAGGCGAGGATATGGGCATCGCCAAGCCTGCCGAGCACCAGCGGCCGGATTCCCAGCGGGTCGCGGCAGGCGATCATGCCCTCGCGGGTCAGGCAGATGAGGGAATAGGCGCCCTCCACCTGCTTCAGCGCATCGATGAAGCGGTCGAGCAGGGTGCGGAAAGTGGAAGTGGCGACGAGGTGGATGATGACCTCGGTGTCGGACGTCGACTGGAAGATGGAGCCGCGCCGGATGAGTTCCGCCTTCAGCGTCATGGCGTTCGACAGATTGCCGTTGTGGGCAATGGCAAATCCACCGGTCGCGAGATCGGCGAAGAGCGGCTGGACGTTCCTGAGGGCTGTTTCACCCGTTGTCGAATAGCGGTTGTGGCCGATCGCGGCCTCACCCTGCAGGCGCTCGATCACATCCGGCCGGTCGAAATTGCCGGCAACATGGCCCATGGCGCGATGGGCGTGGAACTCCGCGCCATCGAAGCTGAGGATGCCGGCAGCCTCCTGGCCGCGATGCTGCAGCGCATGCAGGCCAAGTGCGACCATCGCCGCTGCCTGGGATGCGCCCCAGACACCGAATACGCCGCATTCCTCGCGCAGCTTGTCATCATCAAACGGGTTCGTCGAAAGGGGCATGATCTGGCCAACCTCGTCCGCTGCCATCGGTCCGTCTGCCTTCTGATTGTCTTGCTGATTGCCTTGTGGGCTGCTTGTCGCGGGGGCATTTAGGCGTTCCGCAGCGATTTGTCGCTACCCTATCCGTCATCAAAAGGTCATCAAGGCCGCATGGC
This sequence comes from uncultured Sandaracinobacter sp., assembly GCA_964394815.1. Taxonomy (GTDB): domain Bacteria; phylum Pseudomonadota; class Alphaproteobacteria; order Sphingomonadales; family Sphingomonadaceae; genus Sandaracinobacteroides. The sequence continues at coordinate 5,071 of CAYMZC010000101.1, forward strand.
TGACATGTTTTCCCCGAAATTCGACTCCGCCGGCCTTGTGACGGCCGTGGTCGTGCACGCCGAAACCGGTGCGCCGCTGATGGTGGCGCACATGAACGCCGAGGCCATCGCCCGCACCCGCGAGACGGGCAGGGCGCATTTCTGGTCCCGCAGCAGGCAGGCGCAGTGGCTGAAGGGCGAGACCTCGGGCCACTTCCTGAACGTGACCGAAATCCTCGTCGATTGCGATCAGGATTGCCTGTGGCTGCGCGCCATTCCTGAAGGGCCGGCCTGCCACACCGGTGCCCCAGGCTGCTTTTTCCGCCGGCTGGAGCCTGACGGCAGCCTCGTGCCGGCTGGCTGAGCAGGGTGATCCTTGCCCGTGCGCTGCCGGAATGGCCTCGTGTCACATCATGTGACTAAACATTTCGCTGCAACGCGCGTATAGGGCTGTCAGCCTCTTCCCGGCGCTGCGCCGGGGGCCGTGATTCCTTCGGGAATCGTTTTCAGGGTCGGAACATGTCCGCCCGTCACCTTGCATCATGCGGGGTGGCGGGCGGATTTTTCCTTCTGGCAAAATAGTTTAGAAAATACCGTCAACAAATTGTTTTAATTTGAAATTTATTTCATCATCTGCCTCGTTTCTGGTGCCATGTTGACGCGAACGTAAAGGTAAAATAAGCTCATCTTCATGGGCGAGGAGACTGGCGAAACCTTTACGATCACGGAGCTATCGCGGGCGTTCGACGTGACCCCGCGGACCATCCGTTTCTATGAGGGCGAAGGGCTTATTCACCCCGCCCGTCGCGGGTCCACGCGGCTATATTCCCGAGCCGATCGGGCGCGCCTCGCCTGGATCCTCCGCGGGCGCTCCGTCGGCTTCAGCCTGGCCGAAATCCGGGATCTGCTCGATCTCTATGCACCCGGCCCCGCAAGGCGCGGCCAGCTGAAGGCGGCCCTGTCAAAGAGCCGGGAGCGGATTTCCGCCCTCATGGAACAGCGCGCCGCCATCGATGCCACCATCGCCGAACTCGAGGACTTCTGTCGCTCGATCGAGAAAAAGCTCTGAAGGAAAGGGATTTTCCGATGCCTGCAACCTACCGCGCACCTGTGAAGGACGCTCTCTTCGTGCTCGAGAATGTGCTCGAGCTTGACCGCCACCGCCATCTTCCCGGCTTCGAGGATGCAGGTCGCGACTTGGTGCGCGCCATTCTGGAAGAAGGGGGGCGCTTCGCCGAATCGGTCCTCGCGCCGCTGAATGCCGTGGGGGACAGCGAAGGCTGCACCCGCCATGCCGATGGCAGCGTCACCACGCCCACCGGTTTTCGTGAAGCCTATGCGGCCTTCCGCGAGGGCGGCTGGGGCACGTTGATGGCGCCGAAGGAATATGGCGGCCAGGGGCTTCCCCATGTGCTCGGCAGCGCTCTGGAGGAATTCCAGACGGCCGCCAACATGGCCTTCTCCATGTATCCGGGCCTCACGCAGGGCGCTGTCAGCGCGATCAACGTCGCCGGCTCCGACGCGCAGAAGGCCACCTATCTGCCCAACATGATCTCCGGCCGCTGGACAGGAACGATGAACCTGACCGAGCCGCACGCGGGCACCGATCTCGGCCTCATCCGCACCCGTGCCGAGCCGCAGCCCGACGGCAGCTGGAAAGTGAGCGGCACCAAGATCTTCATCTCGTCGGGCGAACATGACCTGGCCGAGAACATCATTCACCTCGTGCTCGCCAAGACGCCGGACGCGCCGGACAGCGTGAAGGGCATTTCGCTGTTCATCGTACCCAAGTTCATCCTGAACCCGGATGGCACGCCCGGCGCGCGCAACAGCCTTTCCTGCGGCTCGATCGAGCACAAGATGGGCATTCACGGCAACGCCACCTGCGTCATGAACTATGATGGCGCGACCGGCTATCTCGTGGGCGAGGAGATGAAGGGCCTGAAGGCCATGTTCGTCATGATGAACGTCGCCCGCCTTGGAGTTGGCGTGCAGGGGCTTGGTCAGTCGGAAGTGGCCTATCAGAATGCCGTGGCCTATGCCCGTGACCGGGTGCAGGGCAGGGCGCTGACCGGGACGAAGAACCCGGAGGCCAAGGCCGATCCGATTCTTGTGCACCCGGATGTGCGGCGCATGCTGATGGATGCGCGCGCCTTCAACGAGGGTGGCCGCGCACTGGCCCTGTGGGCGGCGCTGCAGGCGGACTTGTCGCACAAGGCGGAGAGCGCCGAAGAGCGCGAGAAGGCCGACGATCTCCTGTCTCTGCTGACTCCTGTGATCAAGGCCTATCTGACAGACGAGGGCTATGCCCATGCAACCAATGCCCAGCAGGTGTTCGGCGGTCATGGCTATATCGCCGAATGGGGCATGGAGCAGTTCGTGCGTGATGCCCGCATCGCCATGATCTATGAAGGCACGAACGGCGTTCAGGCGCTCGACCTCGTGGGGCGCAAGCTGATGCAGAATGGCGGCCGAGGCCTCAGGGCGTTCCTGGGCGAACTGGATGCAGCCATCGCCGACGCACGCGGCAAGACCCATCTGGCCGCCCATGCCGAAACGCTTGCCGGCGGCAAGGCGAAGCTTGAGGCGGCCACCATGTGGCTGATGCAGAACGCCATGGCCAACCCAGACAATGCAGGCGCCGGCGCCACTGCCTATCTGCGCCTGATGGCCATCAACGCCCTTGGCATGCTGTGGCTGAAGATGGCGGATGTTGCCCGCCGCCAGCTCGACGATGGCGATGCTGATACCCTCTTCCTTGAAGCCAAGCTGCTGACGGCAAAACATTTCTTCGAACGGCAGATGCCGGCGGCCCATATGCTCGCCGCGCAGGTTGAGGCTGGTTCCGAAACCCTCATGGCGATGCCCGCCGACGCATTCTGACCGCGTTTCTGAAACTTGTGCCAGCTTGCGGAACAGGCTGGCATCCGACACCCGTTTGCAAGGGAGAGACACATGGCCGAGGCCTATATCTATGATGCCGTACGCACCCCGCGTGGAAAGGGGCGCAAGGACGGCAAGCTGCACGAGATTCCGCCGATCCAGCTTGCAACCCAGATGCTGCAGGCGATCCGGGACAGGAGCGGCATCGACACCAGCGACGTCGATGACGTGATCCTCGGCTGTGTCGGACCGGTGGGCGAGCAGGGCGCCGACATTGCCCGCGTCGCCGTGCTCAATGCAGACTATTCCGAAACGACGGCCGGCGTGCAGGTCAACCGCTTCTGCGCTTCAGGCCTCGAAGCCGTGAACATGGCTGCCGCCAAGGTCATCGCCGGCGAAGCGGAATTCGCCATCGGCGGCGGTGTCGAAAGCATGAGCCGCGTGCCCATGGGCTCGGATGGCGGCGCCTGGATGATGGACCCGTCGGTCGCCTTCAAGACCTATTTCGCGCCCCAGGGCATTGGCGCTGACCTCATCGCGACGCTCGACGGCTTCTCGCGCGAGGATGTGGACGCCTATGCGGTGGAATCGCAGAAGCGCGCCGCAACCGCCTGGAAGGAAGGCCGTTTCGCGAAGTCCATCATTCCCGTGCGGGACGTGATCGGCGAAGTCGTGCTCGACCATGACGAGCATATGCGCCCGCAGACGGACATGCAGTCTCTTGCCAGTCTGGCGCCCAGCTTCCTTGCCCTTGGCGAGCAGATGCCGGGCTTCGACGAGATCGCGAAGCTGAAATACCCGCAGGTCGAGCGGTTGAACCATGTGCACCATGCCGGAAACAGTTCGGGCATCGTCGATGGCGCTTCCGCCGTTCTTGTTGGCAGCAAGGCCATCGGCGAGAAATATGGCCTGAAGCCGCGCGCCCGCATCAAGGGCATGGCCTCCATCGGCTCGGAGCCGCTTATCATGCTGACCGGGCCGGCGCTGGTGACGGAAAAGCTGCTGAAGCGGCTGGGCATGACGGTGGCCGACATCGACCTCTTTGAACTGAACGAAGCCTTTGCGTCGGTGGTGCTCAGGATGATGAAGCATCTCGGCATCCCGCACGAGAAGATGAACGTGAACGGCGGCGCGATCGCCATGGGGCACCCGCTGGGTGCAACCGGCGGCATGATCCTTGGCACCGCGCTCGATGAACTGGAGCGCACGGGCAAAGAGACGGCGCTGGTGACGCTGTGCGTGGGGGCCGGAATGGGAACGGCGACGGTGATAGCCCCGGGGGATCGTCAGTCCTATTGGTATGTCAAT
>CAYMZC010000102.1:0-9228 GCA_964394815.1 uncultured Sandaracinobacter sp.
CTATCTCACGCCTTCGGGCTGGCCGGCAGAAGGCTGGGAAAAGCTGTGGCCCGCGGACCTGCATGTCATCGGCAAGGATGTGGTGCGTTTCCACACCATCTACTGGCCTGCCTTCCTGATGTCGGCAGGCCTGCCGGTTCCACGCAGGGTTTTCGGCCATGGCTTCGTGCTGAACCGCGGCGAGAAGATGTCGAAATCGCTGGGGAACATCGTGGAGCCCATTGGGCTGGCCAACACATTCGGGGTCGATCCGCTGCGCTATTACCTGCTTCGTGCCATTCAGTTCGGTCAGGATGGCGAATGGAGCCATGAGGCGATCGGCCGCCGCATCAACGCAGATCTTGCGAATGACCTCGGCAATCTGGCGCAACGCACCTTGTCGATGATTGCGAAGAATTGCGGTGGCATGGTGCCGGCGGATGGTCCCGCAACCGATGCGGACAGGGCCCTGATCGAAGCGGTTGAACCACTGCTCGACGAAACGCGTGCGGCCCATGCCGCAGTCAGGCCCGATCTGGCGCTTGACGCCATCTGGGCCAGAGTTGGGGCCGTCAACGCCTATCTGAACGAAACGGCCCCCTGGGCCTTGCGCAAGACGGATCCTGCGCGCGCGGACGTGGTGCTATACCATGCTGCGGAAGCTGTCCGCCGTATCGTGATCATGGTGCAACCCGCCATGCCCGCAAGTGCTGCAAAGCTTCTGGATCAGCTGGCTGTACCGGAAGGCAGGCGCAATTTTGCCAACCTGGATGAAAGACTGAAGCCCGGAACAGCCTTGCCACAACCCGCGGGCGTCTTTCCCCGCTGGAGTGAACCGGAGCAAGCAGAGGCCTGAAAATATTGAATGAAGGGTGGCGGATATGAGCCGCCAACCGCAGCATGACACGAGTGCCCGAAACAGGCCTGGTGCAGGATCAGCTTTTCCTGATCCTTGCCATTGCTGCCTTGGAAATCAGGTGCGCAACCACAGGCGCCGTGATGAAAAGAAAGAGGGAAATGGCCAGCTCACGAAGCGAAAGGCCGTCTCCCAGGGTGCTGGCGTGAACCATGCTTGCAATCACGATCGAGCCGACACCAAGGGTGGTTGCCTTGGTGGGACCATGCAGCCGCGTGAAGATGTCCGGCAGGCGCAGAAGGCCGATGGAGCCTATCAGCGTAAAGGTTGCACCAATAATAGTAAGAATTGAAACAATTGTTTCTGACATGATCTTCACTACCCCTATTCGATGACGTCGCCGCCGAGGAGGAACTTGCAGAGCGCAACCGTCCCAACGAAACCCATCATCGCGAGGATCAGGGCTGCCTCGAAATAGAGGCTGGTGCCGAGTGTGATGCCAAGGAGCATGACGACGGCGATGGCATTGACCGTGAGGGTATCGAGGGCGAGCACCCTGTCTTCGGCGGTGGGGCCGCGCATGAGACGCAAAAGGTTCATGAGGATGGCAAGCCCGAGCATGACCAGGGCGATCGGCATCAACAGGCTCAGCATCCGAAAATCTCCTTCAGCGGGGCTTCATAGCGGGTCTTGACCTCGCGGATCAGGGCATCGGCATCCGGTAGGTTGAGAGCATGGACATGGATGACGCGGGCCTTCATGTCGATGTCGATGGAAACGGTGCCCGGGGTCAGCGAGATGATGCTGGCCATGATTGTTGCGACATAAGGGTCTTCGATGTCGATCGGCACATCGACAAAATCCGGTTTCAGACGCGATACCGGACCCAGGATGAGGCGCGCGACCTCGATGTTGGCGACCACGATATCAAGGCAGACACGCAGGAAAAATCCGATCGCCAGCAATGGCCGTGCGACGCGCGGCAGATCGGGCATGAAGGCTGCCGTTACTGGGGGCAGCAACAGGGCCATGATACTGCCCATGACGACGCTGCCTGCCGTATAGCTTGATGCAATGACCAGCCACAGCCCGAGGATGAAGAGGCTGATGAAGGGGTGAGGCACAAGTCTGCGGACGATCGTCATGGCCGCACCTCCCGTTCGATGCCCTGCGGATCTGGAAGGACAGCCTGCATATAGGGCGTGCGTGCATGGAGCTGCGCTGCCGTGCCGTTTGCGAAGGCGGAGAGGGGAATGGCTGCCACGACCAGAATCGGGCTGGCCAGAACCAGCGCCCACAGCGCGATTGCCGGGCCTGCGCCCTGCCGGAGCTTCGGCAGCGGATCATCGGCCTGCCAGAAGAGCAGGGCAGCCGAGCGGGCCAGCACGATGGTGATGACAAAGGTGGAAAGCAGCAGCGCGGCCCACCATGCAGGCGCCCAGCCGGCAGGCGATGCATCCTGCATCAGCATGATCTTGCCGAGAAAACCGGACAGGGGCGGAAGGCCGGCAACCGAGACGGCGAGCGTGGCATAGGCTACCCCCATGGCGAACCGGTCCCCCATGGCGGGGCCGCGCACCAGCCTGTCTTCCAGCGAGCCACGACGGGCTGCAATCTGCCCTGCAAGAAGCAGGAAGCCCGCAGTGCCAAGAACACTGTGCGGCAGGTAGAAGAGCAGCGCGCCGCTGGCATCCGCATCAGCGAAGGCGACGGCGAAGAGAAGCGTGCCCGAGGAAATCAGAACGAGATTGCCGGCTGCCATGGCCAGACGCCGCGCGGCGAACAGCCCGATCGAGCCGATGAAGATCGTGGCAAGGGCCAGAAGCGGAAGCCACGGGTGCAGAAGGCCGTGTACCGCCTCAGCATCGCCGAAACCGACAACGACCAGGCGCAACAGGGCGATGATGCCGACCTTGGTCATGATGGCGAAAAGGGCAGCGACAGGCGCGCTTGCGGCCGAATAGACATGGGGCAGCCAGAAGGTCATCGGCGCCAGCGCGCCTTTCAGCAGGAAGACCCCGGCAAGCGTGGCCAGAGCGACCCGGACAAGGGGGACATCCTCGGCCGGCACGGCGGCGAGCCTCAGGGACAGATCGGCGATATTGAGCGTGCCGAGCGTGCCATAGAGGAAGGCGACCGCCACCAGGAACAGGCTGGAGCCGACAAGGTTGAGGACAACATAGGACAGACCGGCCCGCGCCCTGTTTGCACCCCCTCCATGCACCAAGAGGGTGTAGGAGGCGATCAGCAGAATCTCGAAGAAGACAAAGAGGTTGAAGATGTCCCCGGTGAGAAAGGCCCCCGAGAGGCCAGCCAGCTGCAGCTGGAAAAGCGGGTGGAAATAGCGCCCCAGCCCATCGGTTCCGCCCGTCGCCATCAGCAGGGCCGGAAGGCCCAGAAGATAGACAAGCAGAACCATGAGGGCGCCCAGCTTGTCAGCCACGAAGACGATGCCGAACGGGGCCGGCCAGTCGCCAAGATTGTAGGCCATGACCGTGCCATCAAGGGTGGCGCGCAGCAGCAGAATGGCGATGAGAAACCCGATCGACGTTGCTGCAACTGCAAGGATGCGCTGTGCGCCGAGACCGAGCTTCCCGGCCATGAGCAGAAGGCTTGCGGCAAGGAGCGGCAGCAGAACGGGAAGTACGGGCAGATGGTTCATGGCTGCCTGTCCTTCATGGCGTGCGTGGTCGGGTCCGGATCTTCCGGCTCATCCTGCTCCGTCTCGAAATCGACTGCATCGGTACCCGCATCGCCCACGGCGCGCAGGGCGAGGACAACGAGATAGGCCGTCATGCCGAAACCGATGACAATGGCTGTCAGCACCAGCGCCTGGGGCAGAGGGTCCGCAAGGCCGGTGGCGCCCGGCAATGTGAGCGGCGGCACATATTGGCCGATGCGCCCACCCATGATCAGCAGCACATTGACGCCATAGGTGATGAGCGAAAGCCCGAGAATGACCGAAAAGCTGGTCGGCCGGAGCAGCAGATAGACGCCGGCTGCGAAGGTCAGCCCGATCCCGATGGCAAAAAGCAGTTCCATTTCAGCCATCCTTCCGGTTGGTCAGGTCAATTTCGCGCCGGCTCAGGCCACCCAGTTCGGTGAGGGCGATGAGGATCGTGGCCACCACGACAAGGAAGATTCCAAGGTCGAAGATCATGGCCGATGCGAGCTCGAACTTGCCCACGACTGGCGCTGTCACATAGGCGAAGGTGCTGGTGAGGAAAGGAAATCCGAATATCCAGCTGGCAAGGCCGGTTGCGGTGGCAATCGCCAGCCCTGCACCCAGAAGCCGCGTGAAATCGGCCCTAAGCCTTCCCTGGGCAAAGCTGATGCCCTGGGAAAGATATTGCAGCAGGATCGCGATCGCCGCGACAAGGCCGGCAATGAAGCCACCGCCCGGCAGATTGTGCCCGCGCAGGAAGATATAGGCCGATACCGCCAGCGCCAGCGGGAAGAATGGCTGGATCAGCATGCGCAGCATGATGGCATCACGCGGCGCGGCGGGGGGCAGGGCGCCACGCGCCTGCGGTGTCAGCCGCAACCCATCCAGAAGCGCCAGAAGACCAAGGGCGGCGATTGCCAGAACCGCGATTTCCCCCAGCGTATCGAAGCCGCGGAAATCGACGAGCGTGACATTGACGACATTGGTGCCACCGCCGCCGGGTTTCGACATGGCGACATGATAGCCGGAAATTGTCTCGAACGGCCTGGACAGCATGGCGAATGCCAGCAGCGAAATGATGGCGCCGACGCCAAGCGCCATAAGCGCATCGCGGCCATGACGCGCCGGCCCGGGCTCGTGGCGGGCGCGTTCCGGAAGGAATCGCAGGGCCAGAAGGAACAGGATGATCGTGGCCAGTTCGACCGACAGCTGGGTCAGCGCCAGATCGGGTGCGGCCAGCCTGAGGAAGGCCAGCGCGACGACAAGGCCGACGACCGACAGGAAGATGACCGAGGCCAGGCGGTTTCGATGAAGGATCACCACCCCGGAAAGCCCCGTCACCAGCACCAGGAAACCAAGCAGCGACGGCGCATCGATGGGTGTGAGGGGACGGGGGCCGGCAAGCCCCGCGACACCGCCCCCGAACCATGCCGACAGGCCGATGGCGATGGTGAACAGCAGGTAAAACCCGACATACTGGCGCAGGGTGCGGCGATCCAGGAAGCGCATCACCTTGCAGGATATTGCAGTGGCGCCGGCATAGGCACGCTCGAAAGCGACCGGGCTGGAGACGCCATAGGGAATCCATTCATGCAGACGGAACAGCCGCTCGCGGGAGAGGTAGTAGAGTATGCCACCGCCCAGCGCGATGATGCTCATGACGAGTGGCAGGTTGAACCCGTGCCAGATCGCAAGCTTGTAGACGGGCGGTGGCATCTGCAGCAGGGCGCCGGAAGCAATGTTGAGCAGTGGCGCAAGCGCCAGTTGCGGCAGCAGCCCCACGATTATGACAATGCCGACAAGTATCTCTACAGGCAGGCGCATCCAGCGAACCGGCTCATGCGGCTTGCGCGGCAGATCGACAGGCTCTCCATTGAAGAACACATCATGGACGAAGCGCAGGGAATAGGCTGCCGACATGATGCCGCCCAGGGTGGCGATGCCCGGCAGCAGGAAGGTGGACACCCCCGAGAGTGCCGGGTGCGCCACAGTTTCGGCAAAGAACATTTCCTTCGAAAGAAACCCGTTCAGGAAGGGCACGCCCGCCATTGCGCCCGCCGCGACGATGCCGAGCGTGGCCGTGATCGGCATATATTTCATCAGGCCGTTGATGCGGCGCATGTCGCGCGTGCCGCATTCATGATCGATGATTCCGGCCGCCATGAAAAGCGATGCCTTGAAGACGGCATGATTGATGATGTGGAAGACTGCCGCGACGGGCGACAAGGCGGTGCCCAGGCCCAGCAGCATCGTGATGAGGCCGAGATGGCTGATGGTGGAATAGGCCAGCAGGCCCTTGAAGTCGTGCTTCAGCAGCGCAAGATAGGCGCCGACGAGGAAGGTCGTGGCCCCCGTAGCCGTGACCAGCGTGAACCAGAGATCAGTTCCCGAAAGCGCGGGGTAGAAGCGGGCCAGCAGGAAGACGCCAGCCTTCACCATGGTGGCTGAATGAAGATAGGCGCTGACAGGCGTTGGTGCCGCCATCGCATTCGGCAGCCAGAAATGGAACGGGAACTGGGCCGATTTCGTGAAGGCGCCAAGCAGGATCAGCACCAGCAGGACCGGGTACAGGGCATGGGCGCGGATTGCGTCACCCTGGGCGAGAATGTCTTCCAGCATGAAGCTGCCGGCGACATGGCCAAGGACAAGAAGCCCCGCCAGAAGGGCCAGCCCCCCGCCACCGGTGATGGCAAGGGCCATGCGCGCCGCAACGCGGGCTTCCTTTTCCTTGTATTTATAGGCGATCAGCAGGAATGAGGTGAGGCTGGTGATCTCCCAGAAGAGCAGCATCAGCAGCACATTCTCGGCCAGGACAACCCCCAGCATGCCGCCGGCGAACGCCATGAGGATGAGGTAGAAACGCCCCAGCCCGTCATATTCCGGCATGTAGTAATAGGCGTAGAGGACGATCAGAAGGCCTATGCCGTTGATGAGCAGCACGAACAGAAAGCCCAGGCCGTCTAGCCTGAAGGCGATGTCCAGGCCGTAGCGGGGCAACCAGTCCCATCCTGCAATCAGGGTTTCCCCGGAAAACAGGGCGGGCGCGAGCGTGGCAAGCAGACCAAGCCCCGCCACCATCACGGCAGCGGCAGTATAGCCGACCGCCCGGCGGGAAACGCTGGCTGCAAACGCCACCAGCGGCATCGCCAGCAACGGCAGAAGCGCGAGAAGAAGGAGGGCAGGGGCCGACATCAGGGACTGCATGTCAGCAGGTGCCTGCCGATACCATGCGGCTATGACCTGCCAGCAACGGTAAGAATGACATGCCCGAACAGGCTGCTGACGAAATCATTCCTCTCTCCCTGTACAAGCCTGCAAATTGGGGCGAGCAACACCTTGTTGCAAGTGCGATATGATTGAAAAACGACCGATAAAGGCGCAAATCCTGTCCATGCTGATCGATTCCCACTGCCACCTCAATTATCCGGGCCTTGTCGAGCGCGAGGCGGAGATACTGGCCAACGCCCGCGATGCGGGTGTCGGGCTCATGATCTCGATTTCCACGCGGGAAAACGAATGGACCGATGTGATTGCCGGCGCCGAGCGCAATGCCAATGTTTTTGCGACAGTGGGCATTCATCCGCACGAAGCTGACGAGCACCCTGAACTGGACAGCGCGCGCCTGATAGCCGCGGCGCAACACCCCAGGGTGGTCGGTATCGGGGAAACCGGGCTGGATTATTATTACGACAAGTCCGATCGTTTGCGACAGCAGGCCAGCTTTCGCGCCCATATTGTGGCAAGCCGGGAAACCGGGTTACCTCTCATCGTTCACACGCGCGATGCCGAGGATGACACCATCCGGATCCTGACAGAGGAGACGAGGAAGAGCGCTTTCCCGATGGTGATCCACTGTTTCACCGGTTCCAGAAGCCTTGCCGAGGCCTGCCTTGAGCTTGGCGCCTATGTTTCATTGTCTGGCATCGTCACCTTCAAGAATGCAAGAGATCTGCAGGAAACAGCGCGCATTATCCCTGAAGACAGGCTGCTGATCGAGACGGATGCCCCCTTTCTTGCACCTGTGCCAGTCCGTGGAAAGACTTGCGAGCCCGCCTTCGTTGCCCACACCGCCCGCTTCCTTGCCTCGCTGCGCGGGGTGGATGAGCAGCGGATCGAAGAATCGACCTCAGCCAACAGCCTTCGGCTTTTCACAAAGGCGCACACCTGATGCGCCTTGTCATGCTTGGCTGCGGCACATCCTCTGGTGTTCCCCGCGTCGGAGGCGATTGGGGACGCTGCAATCCTGAAAACCCCCGCAACCGCAGGCGACGTGTATCCGTTCTTGTGGAGGCCGGCGACACACGACTGCTGGTCGACACCGGACCGGATCTGCGCGAACAGCTGCTGGATGCAGGGGCAGGGTGGGTGACAGCCGTGCTCTACACACATGATCATGCCGATCACACACATGGAATCGACGACTTGCGCGCCCTGTTTCATGCATCGGGCGTGGAGATCGACTGCTATATGGACCGTTCCACCAAGGCGGGCATCAGGACGCGCTTTTCCTATGTCTTCGCTGGCCGGGCGGGCTATCCACCAACAGCACGGGCGCACCTGATTGACGATGAAATGCATTTCGGGGCGATCACTGTCCGCCCGTTCCGCCAGCAGCATGGCCCGATCCATTCCACAGGGTACCGCTTCGAGGCGGATGGCGTGGCGATTGCCTACTCGACTGATGTGAACGGCATTCCGGAAGAAAGCTGGCCCATGCTGGAAGGGCTGGATCTCTGGGTGGTCGATGCCCTTCGGCGCTACCCGCACCCGACCCACAGCCATCTTGACCAGACGCTTGAATGGATAGCCCGCGCGAAACCACGCGAAGCCTGGCTCACGCACATGGACCAGTCGATGGATCATGATGAATTGCTGGGCGAACTGCCTGCGGATGTCACACCAGGCTATGACGGCCGCATCTGGGAAAGAGAACCGCTGCCATGATGCTCGCCGTTGTCAGCACCGTCGCCGTACTCATCCTCATCATCATGCTGAATCGTGGAATGTTCCAGAGGCTTGGCGCACGCAAGGTGCTGGAAATGGCCTTGATATGGACGCTGATCCTGTTGGGCCTGGCTGGCCTGGTGAGGCTGCTGGGATTGGCATGATTTAACATAATATTGATTATCGTATCATGCTCCGCCACGCGACGAAGCGATGCGGCCCGGCTACCGATTCAACCAGCCTCGCCTCTGCCAAGGCAAATAGATCGATCCTCAACTCGGTGCGAATTTCACCAGCAAGGATTCGGAATCAGACATCACTCGGAAAAGGAAACCCTCTTCGATTCAAACAGGTCGAAAACCGCTCTTGGTCAAACGGGGAATACGGTCGAGAATGGAATATATGCCGAGGATCGGATAGCCGCGATCATCGGTTAATTTGGGAAACGTTATAGGCGTGCTTGCGCAGGCACTGGTTTCCAAATCCGCCCCCCCCTTCCCGCAGATCTCGTTCGTGATCAGCCTGATCAGCACGGCTTGGTCTGCGATGACCGTCACGTGGCCCCAGTGCCCCTCCTCGGATCTGACGAATAAGTGATCGTCGCTGGCGCCTCGTATACGGCAGAGGACAGCATCAATCTCGGCCGTGCGCCCGAGGAAGACAGGGGTCGCTGCATCGTTGGCCTTGAGCAAAATGGTCTCCGGCAGAACGTCCCCATCCATCACACTTTTGTCGTCTACGATATCAAGTCGGGACCGACCGCTATTCCGAGGGTGAGAATGCT
>CAYMZC010000103.1:0-8926 GCA_964394815.1 uncultured Sandaracinobacter sp.
ATCGGCGCCATCGCCCATATGGCGAGCAGCGCGTCTTCGTCCGGCATGGGCTCGGGGGGCATGGCCGCCAAGGTCGAAGCCGCCCGTATCGCCCATGTGGCGGGCGTGCCGGTTGCAATCGTCGCCGGAAAGCCCGATCATCCGCTCCAGCGCTTTGCCGAAACGGGGCGTGGCACCATCTTCACTGCGCCCGATGCGCTTTCGGCGCGCAAGGCCTGGCTTGCCGGGCGGATGCAACTGCTTGGGCGGCTGCATGTGGATGCGGGGGCCGCGCGCGCGCTCGGCGAAGGCAAAAGCCTGCTTGCCGCCGGGATCGTCCGGGTGGAAGGCGGGTTCCGCCGCGGCGACGCGGTGGACGTGATCTGCCCTGATGGCCGCGCCATCGCTAGGGGCCTCGTCGGGTATGATGCCGCCGATGCGCGGCTGATCGCCGGAAAACGAAGCGACGAGATCGCCGGCCTTCTGGGGTATGCGCCCCGCTCGGCCATGATCCACCGAGACCAGATGGTGATGCTATGACAGACAAGACCAGTTCCGCCGCGCAGGATGCCAGCGCCATGATGGCCGACATGGGCGCCCGCGCCCGTTCCGCCGCGCGCGTGCTTGCTGGCACCCCCACGGCGCGCAAGGCGGCCGCCATCCGCGCGGCCGCAGCCGCCATGCGCCGCCGCGAAGCCGAAATCCTCGCCGCCAATGCCGGGGACATGGCCGCCGCCTCCGGCCTTTCCGCCGCCATGCAGGACCGGCTGAAGCTGACGCCCGAACGGATCGAGGGAATCGCATCGGCGCTCGAGGCCGTTGCCGGCCTGCCCGACCCGGTGGGCGAAACCATCCGCGAATGGACCCAGCCCAACGGCCTGAAGTTCCGCCGGGTGCGCGTACCGCTCGGCGTGGTGGGCATTGTCTATGAATCGCGGCCCAATGTCACCGCCGATGCCGGCGCGCTGTGCCTGATGGCCGGCAATGCCTGCATCCTGCGTGGCGGCAGCGAGGCGCTGGAAACCTCGAAGGCGATCCATGAAGCGCTGCTGGAGGGCCTGCGCGCCGAAGGCCTGCCCGAAGACGCCATCCAGCTGGTGCCCACGGCCGATCGCGCGGTGGTGGGCGCGATGCTCGCGGCGTCCGGTCTCATCGACATCCTCATCCCGCGCGGCGGCAAGGGGCTTGTGGCGCGCGTGCAGGCGGATGCACGGGTGCCCGTGCTCGCCCACCTGGATGGCAACAACCATGTCTATGTGGATGCAGGCGCCGATCCTGAAATGGCGCGCCAGGTCGCGCTGAACGCCAAGATGCGGCGCACCGGAATCTGCGGCGCCATGGAAACGCTGCTGATCGACAAGGCCGCCGCCGGCCAGGCGCCCGGCCTGCTGAAGACCCTTCTGGATGCCGGCTGCGAACTGCGCGTGACACCCGACCTCATCGCCCTCGATCCGCGCCTGAAGCCCGCGACCGAAGAGGACTGGGACACCGAATATCTGGAGCCGATCGCCGCCGTCGCCACGGTTGACGGGGTGGAGGGCGCCATCGCCCATATCGAGGCCCATGGCAGCCACCATACCGACGCCATCATCACCAATGATGAAAAGGCCGCCACCCGCTTCCTCGAAGCGGTCGATTCGGCCATCGTCACCTGGAACGCCTCCACCCAGTTCGCCGATGGCGGCGAATTCGGCTTCGGCGCCGAAATCGGCATCGCAACCGGCCGCCTGCACGCGCGCGGCCCCGTGGCGCTGGAAGGCCTCACCACCTACAAGACTCTGGTGCTTGGCACCGGCCAGGTGCGGCCCTGAGCAGCCTGACCAGCGCCATGGCGCGGCGGGAGGGACGGACTTGAGGAAAGGCCATGCGGTCGGCCTGATGGGCGGCTCCTTCAACCCCGCCCATGGCGGCCACCGGCGGATGAGCCTCGAGGCCATGCGCCGCCTGGGGCTGGACGAGCTGTGGTGGCTGGTTTCGCCCCAGAACCCGCTGAAGCCGGCCGCCGGCATGGCGCCGCTGCAGGCACGGCTGAAATCGGCGGAGAAGGTAGCGCACCACCCGCGCATCCGCCCCATGGCGATCGAATCCGAACTGGGCACGCAACGCACCGTCGATACGCTGGAAGCGCTGTGCAAACGCTATCCCCATGTGCGCTTCCTCTGGCTGATGGGATCGGACAATCTTGCCCAGTTCCACCGCTGGGCGCGCTGGCGCGACATTGCACGGCTTGTTCCGATTGTGGTTATGGCGCGTCCGTTGTATGCTGGGAAAAGCCAGCTTGCACCGGCCATGGGCTGGCTCAGGCGATATCGCCGCAAAAACCCCGCCGGTTGGAGGAACTGGGCCCTGCCCGCCATCTCTCTGGTCCATTTCGGCCTCGACACGCGGTCAGCGACCGCGATCCGCCGCACCGACCCGGACTGGGCGGACGCCCTCCTCAAGACACAGGAACCCCAGGATTGAAGACCCCCCAGACCAGTGCCGGCCAGACCAGCGCCGGCCCTGACACGGCCGACGCGAATGTGGAGGCGCTCCACACGCTGATCCTCCAGTGCCTCGAAGACGGGCAGGCCGAAGACATCGTGTCCATTCCGCTCGCCGGGAAGAGTGCGATTGCCGATTACATGGTGGTCGCGAGCGGCCGGTCCACCCGGCAGGTCGCAGCCCTTGCGCAGCGGATCGAGCAGGAAGCAAAGCAGAAGCTCGGGCGGCAGGTTCGCACCGAGGGGCTGACTGCGGCCGACTGGGTGCTGATCGACGCGCAGGACGTGATCGTGCACCTGTTCCGCCCCGAAGTGCGGCAGTTCTACGGGCTCGAAAAGATGTGGGCCTTCGATTCGGCGGGCGCGCCGGTGCGCGCGGAAGGCGCCCGGCCCTGAAGCTGCACATCCTGGCCCATGGCAAGGCCGGCCATGGGCCCGAGGCCGAGCTGACACAGCGCTATCTGAAACGCACCCCCTGGCCAACGGCCCTGACTGAATTGGGCGAGGGGGCGCCCTTTCCCCCGCCGCCTTCCGGCAGCATCACCGTCGTGCTGGATGAACGCGGCAAGGCGCTTTCCAGCGAGGAACTGGCCCGGCACATGGGCCGCTGGCGGGACGAAGGCGTGCGCGAACTGCGCTTTCTTCTCGGCCCCGCCGATGGCCACAGCCCGGAAACGCGGGCCGGGGCCGATCTCGCCCTCGCCTTCGGCCCGGCGACATGGCCGCATCTGCTGGCCCGCGCGATGCTGGCCGAACAGCTCTACCGTGCCGTCTCGATCCTCTCGGGCCATCCCTACCACCGTGCCTGATTCGGGCCGGCATGGCTGCGGCGTGGCAGTGCTTTCATGCCCCGTTCAAGCTGCTAGAGTGATGGTGGAACGCTACGGGCAGTGCCCGGATGATGACAGTTGATGCAGGTGTCGCAGATGAAGCGCATGTCCCGTCTCTTTCTCTCTGCCGGCGCCTTGGCGGCCATGGCAGCGCCCGCGCCATCCCTTGGCGCGGAAAAGCCGGCGGCCGGCAATGCAGCCGCCGATTCCGGCAACCCGACCTGGCGGCAGCTCGACACGCTGATGGACGTGTTCCTGAAAGTGCGCGAAGCCTATGTCGAGCCAGTGGACGACGAACGCCTGATCGAGGGCGCGATCAACGGCATGCTGGCCAGCCTCGACCCGCACTCCTCCTATCTGGATGCACGCGACAGCGAGAACATGCGCACCCAGACGCTGGGCGAATATGGCGGCCTCGGGCTGACCGTCACGTCGGAAGATGGCGCCGTGCGCGTGGTGGCCCCGACTGATGAAACGCCAGCCGCCCGCGCCGGCATCAAGGCCGGTGACTATATCACCCACATCGACGATGCGCTGATCTTCGGCTCCTCCCTCAACGACGCGGTGGACAGGATGCGCGGCGACCCCGGCAGTTCCATCAAGCTGACGATCGTGCGCCCCGGCGAACAGAAGCCGCTCAGCTTCACGCTGGTGCGCGAAGTGATCCGCATGCGGCCGGTGCGCTGGTCGAGCCAGGGCAATGTCGGCGTCATCCGCATTTCCACCTTCAACCGGCAGACGGGCGAAGCCACGCGGGAGGCCGTGACGGCTCTGTCGAAGCAGATCGGGCCAAATCTGGCGGGCTATGTGCTTGACCTGCGCTCCAATCCCGGCGGCCTTCTGGACCAGGCGATCGAGGTGACGGACACCTTCCTCGAACGCGGCGAGATCGTTTCGCAGCGCGGGCGCGGCAAGGACCAGATCGACCGCTATTTCGCCCGTGCCGATGATCTTGCGGGCGGCAAGCCGATCGTGGTTCTGGTGGATGAAGGCTCGGCCTCGGCCGCCGAAATCGTGGCCGGCGCGCTGCAGGATCATCGCCGGGCGCTGGTGATCGGGCAGAAAAGCTTCGGCAAGGGCTCGGTGCAGACCCTGATCCCGCTGGGGCCGGACAATGGCCTGCGGCTGACGACGGCGCGCTACTACACGCCCTCGGGGCGCAGCGTGCAGGAAGCCGGGATCGAGCCGGATATCCATGTGCCGCAGCTGACGGACCCTTCCCGACAGGAGCGCCCGCGCCTGCGCGAAGCGGATCTTCGCAACCACCTGCTGGCCGAAGGCGCCGCCGATGACCGGCTGATCGAGGATGATGGCAAGACCAATCCGCGCTTCGACCGCACGGCCGAAGCGCTGAAGGAAGCCGGCATCACCGACTTCCAGATGGATTATGCCGTCAGGATCCTGAACCGCACCGCCACCGCGCGGCCCGAACGCCGCGCCGGCTGAACGGGGGGCACCATGGCGCCGGCACGACAGGCATCGCTGTTCCTTTTTGCCGTTTCCGGCACGCTCCTTCTGGGGGCGCTGGCTTTCCAGCACATAGGCGGGCTTGCGCCTTGCGAGATGTGCTACTGGCAGCGATACGGGCATCTTGGCGTGCTGGTACTCGCCCTTTCGGGCATGGTTTCCGGCAACCGCATCCTTGCGCTTCTTGCCATTCTCGCGATGCTCCTGTCCGCCGGGCTGGGCGGTTTTCACATGGGTGTCGAACAGGGCTGGTGGCCAAGCCCCACCGGCTGCACGGCGAATTTCCAGCCCGGCATGAGCCAGGCCGACATGCTTGCCGGCCTGCTCGAAACCCCGCTGGTGCGCTGCGACGAAATTCCGTGGAGCCTGATGGGCCTTTCGATGGCAGGCTGGAATGCCCTGATATCGGCCATGGCGGCAATCGGCGGGCTGATCCTCTGGAGACGTGCATGAGACTGGCAGGCGACCCTCTTCCCGATACCGCGGCGATGATCCGGGTGGACCATGCCGGCGAATATGGCGCAGCGCGCATCTATGCCGGGCAGCTTGCCGTGATGGGCAACCGCGCCGCCATTTCGCCGGAAATCGCGCGCATGGCGCAGCAGGAGGAAAAGCATCTCGAGGCCTTTGACCGGCTGATCCGCGAACGTCGCGTCCGCCCGACCCTCCTGATGCCGCTCTGGCATGCCGCGGGCTTTGCCCTGGGCGCTGCGTCAGCCCTTGCCGGGCCGAAGGCTGCGATGGCTGTAACGGCTGCCGTCGAGACCGAGATCGACCGTCATTATCAGGCCCAGCGTGACCGGCTGGACGGCGACGATCCGGAGCTCGAGGCCATGATCGCCGACTTCCAGGAAGAAGAGCTGGAGCATCGCGACACTGCACTCGACCATGGCGCGGAACAGGCGCCGGGCTGGCCGCTGATGTCGGCCTTGATCCGCCTGGGCTGCCGCGCCGCCATCCGGATTTCCGAACGGATCTGACAGCCGGCAGGGCCAGCCGGGCGAAGTTTCCGCCCCTCTTCGTTTTTGCGTGTTTGAGCTGTGCCCGCGAGCGCCTAGAAGGATGTGATGGTGACACGGCCCCTCATAGACGGCTTCGGGCGGCGCATCAGCTATGTGCGCCTGTCGGTTACCGACAGATGCGATTTCCGCTGCACCTATTGCATGCCGATGGACATGGAGTTCCTGCCCCGGCGCGACGTGCTCACCCTGGAGGAGCTGGACGCCGTCGCCAGCGCCTTCATCGCGCGCGGCGTGACCCGGCTGCGCCTCACGGGCGGCGAACCGCTGGTGCGCAAGGGCTTCATCGAGCTTGTGAACAGCCTCTCCCGCCACATCGGCAACGGGCTGGAAGAACTGACGCTGACAACCAACGGCAGCCAGCTCGCACGCTTTGCAGAGCCGCTGGCGAAGGCGGGTGTCCGGCGAATCAATGTCAGCCTCGACAGCCTTGACCGGGAGCGATTCCGCCGGATCACCCGGCGCGGGGATTTAGGCCCGGTGCTCGAAGGCATTGCAGCGGCACGGGAAGCCGGCATCGCCATCAAGATCAACATGGTGGCGCTGAAGGGCCTCAACGAAGACGAGATCCTGCCGATGATCGCCTGGTGCGGCGAACTGGGGCATGACCTCACCTTCATCGAAACCATGCCCCTCGGGCTCATCGAAGAGGACAGGACCGACCGCTACCTGCCGCTGACCGAGGTGCGGGCACGGATAGCCGCCCACTACAGCCTCTCTCCCACGGCCGAGCGCACGGGCGGTCCGGCCCGCTATGAGCGCGTGGCCGAAACCGGCCAGAAGCTCGGCTTCATCACGCCGCTCACGCATAATTTCTGCGAAAGCTGCAACCGCGTCCGGGTCACGGCGACGGGCACGCTCTTCATGTGCCTCGGCCAGGAAGACAGGCTGGAACTGCGCGACCTGCTGCGTGAGGGCGGCCCCGAAGCCCTCGATGCCGCACTCGACACGGCGATGCGCCTGAAGCCCAGAGGCCATGATTTCGTGATCGACCGGACCGCGCCTGCCGCCGCCGTCGGCCGCCACATGTCGATGACAGGCGGCTGATGCCGGAAAGGAAGCTCGGGCTTCTCGTCTCCAACACGCCGCAGGCCGAAGCCGCCGGCGCGGAGCTGAGAGCCCTCCACATTTTCCATGACAAGCGCTCGGCCGACGCCCTTGTCGCGCTTGGCGGCGATGGCTTCATGCTGGCGGTGCTGCACCGTGTGCTCAAATCCGCCCGCCCGCTGCCGGTCTTCGGAATGAACAAGGGCACCGTCGGCTTCCTGATGAATGATTACCAGACGGAAGACCTGCCGGCCCGCGTCGCCGCCGCCCGCAGCTTCTTCCTGTCTCCGCTGGTGATGGAGGCGACGACGGCCTCGGGCGAGACCGTCGTCTCGCCGGCCTTCAACGAAGTGTCGCTGCTCAGGGAAACGCGCCAGGCCGCCAAGATCGAGATCATGATCGATGGCAAGGTCCGGCTGGAGGAACTTTCCTGCGATGGCGTGCTCGTATCCACGCCCGCCGGCTCGACCGCCTATAATCTGTCCGCCGGCGGGCCGATCCTGCCGCTCGATTGCGACCTGCTGGCGCTCACCGCCCTCAGCCCCTTCCGCCCCCGCCGCTGGCGCGGCGCGCTGGTCAACAACCGCTCGGTGGTGGAATTCCGCATGCTGGAAGCCGATCGCCGCCCCGTGAGCGCCGTGGCCGACCAGGTCGAAGTGCGCGACGTGGTGCATGTGAAGGTGACGAACGACCTGACCCGCAGGCTCGAACTTCTGTTCGACCCGGATTATGCGCTGGATGATCGTATCGTGATGGAACAGTTTCAAAGCTGAAAGACACAAGAGGGAGGAATGCCAATGCCTTATGTTCGTGAAGATGTGCAGAACGCGCTGAACCTGCTGGCGCAGGCCCAGGGGCCGCAGATGCACGAGGTGGACCCGGAAACCGCGCGCCAGATGATGAAGGCCATGGGTGGCCTGATGGAGCGCCCGGCACCGGCGCTGAAGCGCAAGGAAGACATCCGCATTCCCGGCCCAGCCGGCGCCATCCCCGCCCGCATCTACCAGAATGCCGCCCCGTCCGGCCCGGCGCCCGTGCTCACCTATTTCCACGGCGGCGGCTGGGTGATCGGCGATATCGAAACCCATGATTCGCTCTGCGCCGAAATCGCACTGCAGACGGGGCACACCGTCGTCTCCATCGATTACCGCCTTGCGCCCGAAGCGCCCTTCCCCGCCGCAACCGAGGATTGCCTGGCCGCCGCGCGCTGGATCGCCGGTTCGCCGGCCGAAATCGGCCACAAGGTCACGGGCCAGATCCTCGCGGGCGATTCTGCCGGCGGCAACCTCGCGGCTGTCGTCGCGCGCGAGACGGCGCGGGAAATCCCGCTGATCGCTCAGTGGCTCATCTATCCGGGCGTCGACATGCAGGCCAATGGCGGCTCGATGGAAGAATTCGCCGAAGGCTATATGCTGACCGCCGAGGGCATGGCCTGGTTCACCGCCCATTATGCGCCGGACCCCAACCACCCCTGGGCAAGCCCCATGCAGGCGACCGAGTGGGACGGCCTGCCGCCCGCCATGGTCTTCACCTGCGGGCTTGATCCGCTGCGCGACCAGGGCCGGGCCTATGCCGCCAAGCTCGTTTCCACCGGCCACCGGGTCATCTTCCGCGAAGCGGCAGGCCAGATCCATGGCTGCATGCAGACGCGCGGGGCGATCCCGTCCGGCCAGCAGGATCTGCTCGACCAGCTGGCTGATCTGAAGGCCCTGCTCGGCTGAACTGACAGAGGATGACGCAGCCCATGAAGACGGATCCATCGAAACTGCCCTACAGGCCCGGCGTCGGCGTGATGCTGGTGAACCCCATGGGTCATGTCTTCGTGGGCCAGCGTTACGATTCCATCGCCGAGGCCTGGCAGATGCCGCAGGGCGGCATCGACAAGGGCGAAGAGCCCCTGCCGGCGGCGCTGCGCGAACTGGAAGAGGAAACCGGCGTCCTGCCGAACCTCGTCGAGCCGATCGCCGAAACACGCGACTGGCTGACTTACGACCTGCCGCCCGAGCTGCTGGGCAGGATATGGGGCGGAAAATACCGTGGCCAGCGGCAAAAATGGTATGCGCTGCGCTTCCTCGGCACCGATAGAGACGTGAATCTCGAC
>CAYMZC010000104.1:0-8814 GCA_964394815.1 uncultured Sandaracinobacter sp.
CGTCGATTTCTCGCAGCGCCTGGGCGACAATCTCGGCCTGTCCGGCGGCTTCAGCTGGAACCGCCGGAAATTCTCGACCGACAATATCGAGATGGATGGCTGGAGCCAGACGGACGACGGCCTCGCCTATGCCGAGGATGTCGAATACCGGGATTATGACGTCACCCGCATCCGCTGGGGCGGCAACCTCGGCCTCGATGTCCGCGCCGGGGATTCGACCACCCTGTTCGTGCGTGGTCTCTACAGCAAGTTCAACGACACCGAGCTGCGCCGGCGGCTGGTCTTCGGCATGAACGAGGAGCCGGCAGGTGGCACCGGCACGACCGCCACCTTCGATTCCGCGGATGGCCGCATCGAAGTCCGCCGTGACCTGAAGGATCGGCGCGAAGTCCAGTCGATCGCAACCATCTCGGCCGGCGGCAAGACCGAAATCGGCCCCTGGACCCTCGATTATTCGGCGGCCTGGTCCTACGCCGACCAGCAGGAAAACGGCTCCATTGACCCGATCCGCTTCCGCCAGCGCTTCCAGTCTCCCGGCGCGCTCGGGGTGAGCTTCGACTATTCCGACATGGTGCGCCCCGGCTATTCCATCGGTTTCGGCGAAGCCAGTTTCCTCGATCCGTCGCGCTACAGCCTGAGCCTGCTGGAGCGCACCACGCGCGAGGACGCCAAGGACAAGGAGTGGAGCTTCCGCACCGACATCGCGCGCGCCTTCTCGCTCGACCAGGGCGAATTCGAGCTGAAGTTCGGCGGCAAGGCCCGTCTGCGCGAAAAGCGGCAGGATTTCGTCATCGACATCTATGATGGCTATGACGGCGACTTCAGCCTTGCCGACGTGCTCGGCACGCAAAGCTACGGCCTGGCCGACATGGAGCCGGTGACGGACCTGTCGAAGGTGCGCGCCTTCCTCGACACCAACGGCTACGCCAATTTCGAGCGCAACAGCCTCGACAGCGATTTCGCGTCCAACGCAGAAAATTACCGCGCCGAGGAGGATGTGCTCGCTGCCTATCTGCAGGGCCGTTACGACAGCAGCAGCGTCCGCATCATCGGCGGCCTTCGCGTCGAGCGCACCGATACGCTGCTTTCGGGCAACCGGCTCGATCTCGTCGAGGAAGGTGCGATCGTGGGCGGTGCCGAACTGGGGGATGACACCCTCTTCATCGACAGGGTACGCCTGCGCAAGGGCTATACCGACTGGCTGCCGAGCCTCAACGTGCGGGCGAACCTGTCCGACGATGTGGTGGCGCGCGTGGGTGCGTTCCGGTCCCTCATGCGCCCCGGTTTCGGCAAGCTCGCGCCGCGCTTTGTCATCGAGGAAGACGAGGAAAATTTCCGTAGCGGCGAATTCGGCAACCCGGACCTCAAGCCCTACCGGGCCTGGAACTTCGACGCCACGCTCGAATATTATTTCGCCCCCAAGGCGGTCGTGCAGGGCGGCGTCTTCTACAAGTCCATCAAGGACTTCATCGTCGATGTCGAATTCCTGGACGGCAGCTTCGCCGGCATTCCCTACAATGAGGCGATCATCCCGCTGAACGGCGACAAGGCAGAAGTCTTCGGCTTCGAAGCCAGCTACAGCCATGCCCTGACGGGCCTGCCCGCGTCCTTCGACGGGCTGCTGGTGAACCTGAACTATACCTACACCGATGCGAAGGGCGAGGTTCCCTTCGAGACCGGCACGCGCAGCATTCCGCTGCCGGCTGCCTCGAAGCACACCTTCAACGCCGTGCTCGGCTATGACCGGGGCGGCTTCTCCTTCCGCGTGGCCGGCGCTTTCCGCGATGGCTATCTGGATGAACTGGGCAGCGAAGCCGAGCGCGACCGCTGGGTGAAATCCCATTTCCAGGTCGACCTGTCGGCGAAATACAAGGTGACGGACGGCATCCAGCTCTTCGCCGAGCTGGTGAACCTGAACAATGCGAAATACACGGCCTATCAGAAGGGCCCGGGCCGTAACCGCCTTCTGCAATATGAAGAATATCAGCTGACCGGCAAGTTCGGCGTGAAGGCGAGCTTCTGATGCGCGCGCCTGTTCTTGCCACCCTGGCCCTTCTCGCCGGCTGCGCAGCCCCCCAGGCCGAACCGCGGACGGCGTCGCTGCCGCCTGTCGAGGCGCCCTGGGTTGCCGCCGTCTTGGAAACCCGCGTCGCCGACAATCCGAAGGTCGATGCGGATGACCCGGTGCTGTGGCGCCACCCGGAAGATCCGTCCCGCGCGCTGTTCATCGGCACCGACAAGTCCATCGGCCTTTATGTGCACGGCATGGATGGCGCGGTGCGGCAGTTCCTTGCCGATGGCCCGATGAACAATGTGGACCTGCGCCCGATCATGCTGGACGGGCGGCCGATGGTTCTGGTGGCGGCGACCGAAAGGGCAAAATTCGGCATCATGACCTGGCTGCTCGACCCGGAAACCCTGAAGGTCGAGCGCTGGGGTCATCTGCCGACACCGCGGCAGTTCGGCGAGCCCTATGGCTTCTGCATGGGGCAGGTGGATGGCGAAACGCTCGTCATTCCCAACAACAAGAAGGGCGCGGTTCTGGCCTTTGCCATCGCGCCCGGTGCCGACGGCAAGCCCGCCATGCAGCTTCGCCACAGCTGGAAGCTGCGCAGCCAGACCGAAGGCTGTGTCGTGAACGACGAGACAGGCGACCTCTATGTCGGCGAGGAAGACAGGGGCATCTGGCAGATGTCCCTGCGCCGCCCGGCGGAAGCGCCGCGTTCCATCGCCGGCGTGGATGGGCGCATCATGGTTGCGGATGTCGAGGGGCTGACGCTGATGCGCGATGCTGGCCGCACTTTCCTCATCGCGTCCAGCCAGGGCGACAGCGCCTTTGCAGTCTGGGACATTGCCGGCGGCGCGCATGATTTCATCGGCCGTTTCCGTGTCGGCGGCGGCGGCATCGACCCGGTCACACAGACGGATGGTCTCAGCGCTTGGTCAGGGCCGATCGTCACCTATCCGGAAGGTGCCATCGCCGTGCACGATCATTGCGATGGCGACGGGCATGAAGACCCTTCCGATGCCGTCTGCGACAGCGACGCCAAGCAGCAGAATTACAAGCTGGTGGACTGGCGCGATGTGAAAAAGGCGCTCGGCATCCGCTGAGCGCCCCCGCCCGTCAGCGCGCGCAGGCGCCCGCCACGACCGCTTGCGGCTGTCGTGGCGGGCGCTTTTCTGTTTATGCATGCCAGGATGACGGACATCCGGTTCCCGCACCCCCGCGCTGGCTGCAGACAGCCGGAGGATATGGCCTGATGGGGGCCGGTTTCCTGCCGGGCCTGATTTTCAGCCTGATGGCTGCTGTTGCCACGCTTGGCGGCATCCTCGCCATGCGTCTGCATGAGGTGCGTGTCCGTCGTCAGCTCCCGCTGTTCGCGGCCTATGCGGCGACCGTCCTGATTACTGCCGCCCTTACCCATATCCTGCCGAAAGCCATGGCGTCTGGCGGCTATTCGCTTCCGGTTGTCGGGGCTCTGGCGGTCGGTGGCTATTTGGCCATGGCGCTTCTGGGTCGGCTGCTTTCCGGGCATGTCTGCGACAGGCCTGCAAGTGCGCGCATGGCAGCAGGTCTGGCGCCTCTGCTTGGAATTGGCCTTCATTCCCTGCTCGATGGAATGATGATGGCGACAGGCTTTGCCGCAAGCCCCTATCTCGGGGCCATGATGGCCGCTGGCATGGTGCTGCATGAATTCCCGGAAGGGCTGGTGACCATGGCCCTCATGATCCAGGCGGGCCATTCGGCGCACGCGGCTGGCTTGCGGGCAACCCTCGCCGCCGCCATCACAACGCCCCTCGGTTTCCTGCTGGCCTGGCCGCTTGTCGGGCCGGGGAGCGCGCAATCAGCTTCGGCGCCGCTGGCCTTGACCGGCGGCGCCCTCATCTGGGTGGCTGTAAAGCATCTTGCGCCCACCGCCATGCGGGCATCCGCCCGAACGCTGGTGTTGCCCGTGTCGGCCGGCCTGCTGACCGTAATGGCCCTGTCGTTGCCGGGCGCCTGACGGGCGCGGGCGGCATGGCCACCCGTGACCGTCAGGATTTGCCGCAATCAGTCGTTGGGCGGAAAGCTGTGGACATGCACGTCCTCGGCGCCGTGCCGCTTCAGGATGTCGGTTGCCTTCGCTTCATCCTCCGGGGTCCAGGTGCGAACCCAGAGGAGAAGGCCGCCGGCTTCGAGCTGTTCCTCGATCGCCTTGGCGCGGTTGTTGCCGACAATGGACGCAAAGACGCTGCCGATGAGGCCGCCCGCCCCGCCGCCGGCAAGGCCGGCTGCAAGGGCCGCCGCCGCCGCGCCACCGGTGGCGAAGACCGCCGCCATGGCGGCGGTCGCGCCGATGTACATCAGGCCGCCCATCAGTGCGCCTTCGGCATCGCCGGTGGATTCCGTCGAGATCCAGGCCGTGCGCGGCGCGTTGACGTCATCCTCTTCGGACTTCACCCGGGCATAGCGGTGGCCGAGCTTGGTCTCGAGCGCCTTGTCGGCACCCAGAAGGCTGATTTCCGCCCGGTCGAAGCCATTGGACTGGAGGTCCTCGATCGCTGCCTCGAGTGCTTCGGCGGATTGGAAAACGCCGACGGCTTCACGGATGTCAGGCTTGGTCTCGCTCATCTCAAGGCTCCTTGTCCCGGGTCAGGGTATCAGTCACAGGTCAGGATGACGTTGCCCGCCGTCAGCTGCCCTGGCCAGGCTCCGGCGAGAAATGCTCCTCGAACTTGTTGTCCTTGTCCTTCCACGCATCGGCGTCGGCGGGCGTATCGCCCTTCACCGTGATGTTCGGCCATTCCGCGCTGTACTTGGCGTTCAGCTCGACCCATTTGTCGAGATTGGGCTCGGTATCGGGCACGATGGCTTCGGCCGGGCATTCCGGTTCGCACACGCCGCAGTCGATGCATTCGTTCGGGTTGATGACGAGCATGTTCTCGCCCTCGTAGAAACAGTCGACCGGGCAGACCTCCACACAGTCCATGTATTTGCACTTGATGCAGGCTTCGGTCACCACATAGGTCATCGTCATGTCCCTCGATTAGGAAATTGTCCCTGCGCCGGAGCGCACACCCTGAAAGCGCTAGCGCGCGCGGCGGGCGAGCGTCAATGGGGGGCGGAACAGGGGAGGGGAAAGCCCCCACATTCAGGCAGGCTGCATCGCCTGCTCACCCTTGCCCGGCACGGCGGCATCCGCGGCCCGCGCCTGCGGCATGGGCAGAAGGGGCGTATAGAGGCTTCGGGCTTCTGGCGCCGGGCCGCGCCGTTCCGCCATCGTCTCCACCCGAACGGCCACTACCTGATCCCCGCGCGGAAAGGAGAGCACGGCGCCCGGTCGCACCGTGGTGCAGCTTCGCTCGATCACCCGCCCGTCCAGTCGCAGCCTTCGGCTTTCGCAGAGCGCCTGGGCTGCCGAGCGGCTTGGCGAAAGCCGCGAGAACCAGAGCCATTTGTCAAGCCGCATGCCGCGTTCGTGGACCAAGCGTCAGCCTCCGAGCAGTTCGCCGAGTTTGGCGAAGGGCCGGGCCGCCGTGGCGGACGGTGCCTTGCCTTCCGCCTTGCGGCGCGTTTTTCGTCTGGTTGCGGGCTGGAAGGCAAAGCCCTGCTGCCGCGTGTCGCGGAAGCCAAGCGCCTGCATCAGCCGTGCGAACTGGATGGGCGAAAGCCCGAGGCTCGACATCAGGGCCGGATCGGGGCGGATGCCGCCGCCGGCCTTTTCGGCGAGCCGCTGGGCGTGAACGGCGCGCGCCACCTTGTCCGCCATGTCGACCCTGACGGCGAAATCTCCGAGCGCCCAGAAACCGGCAACTGCCAGAAAGCCCGGCGGCATCGCGTCGTTCACCTTGACCGAAGTGAGGCCGGGGCGCGGCGGGGGTGGCATGGCCGGCGCCCTGCTGGCCACGCCCCACAGGGCCAGCCGCCAGCGCGTCGCCTCAGGCCGCAGCGCATCGCTCACGAACACATGGGTGACACCCGGCCTGACGCCGGCCTTCGCCAGTGCGCGCCTGTCGTCGCGGCTGATGTCGGCGATCAGCGGCGCCAGCGTTTCGCGCGGCAGGGCGCCCATGGTTTCGGTCAGCTGCACGACAATGCCGCGCGCTGCCGGGCTGAGTTCGGGTTTCAGGGCTTCCAGCCGGGTCAGGCCGGAAAGATGCCGCGCCTTCGTTGCCGCCACCCAGTTTTCCAGGCGGGCAAGAACGGCCGCCCGCGCGGCCTTGTCCAGCGTGTCGAGGCTACGGTCCAGCTCCACCCTCGGGTTCAGCGTGTCCTTGCCGGGCCTCAGTGCAGCCACGCGCGTGCCGCACCACAACAGGCGGGGCGGCATGCCGCCATCGAAGTCCAGCGCGAAATCCGCATCTTCAGCAGCCGCCAGCGCCTTTGCCCGGCGCGCCAGCTCTTCGGCAAGCCGCCGTTCGGCGGCCGCCAGCAGCATCTTCTTTTCCCCTGCGCGCGCTGCCGGGTCCGGCAGGAAGGCGAAGCCCGAAAGCGTGCCGATGATGGCGCCATCCACCACAACCGTGCCATCCGGGTCCACTTCGACGCGCGCGGCGCGGTCGCGCAGCTTCAGGTCCTTCAGCAGCACGGATGTCCGCCGGTCGACGAAGCGCTGGGTGAGCCGCTGGTGCAGCGCATCCGAAAGCCTGTCTTCCACCTGGCGCGCACGTTCCGCCCAGCCGGGGGCGTCGGCCAGCCAGTCGGGGCGGTGGGTCACATAGGTCCAGGTGCGGGCGGCGGCGATCCTGTCAGACAGGGTGGCGATGTCGCCCGCCACATTGTCCAGCGCCGATAGCTCCGAGCGGATCCATTCCGGCGGCAGGCGGCCCGTCCCCTCGGACAGGTGGCGGAACATGCGGCCCGCGAGCCGGGCATGCGCTTCCGGCCCGGTGCGGCGGTAATCGGGCAGGCCGCAGGCAGCCCACAGCCGCATCAGCGCTGGCCGGCCCTGCGCGCGTTCCATCACCCATGGCTCGCCAGCCAGGATCTTCAGCACCTGCAGGTCGATGGCGTCGTCGCCGCGCCACAGTTCGGGAGACGACGGCTGGGCCTCCAGGCTCATGACGAGCCTGTGCAGCGAGGAAAAGTCCAGCCGGGCATTGCGCCAGACAAGGCCCTTCAGGGGCGGGAATTCATGCCCCTCGATCGCCGCGATCTCGGCCTCGGTCAGCTCAGGGCTGGCGCTTTCCTCGTTGCGGCCGAAGAGCAGGGTGCCGAAGCTGCCGTCGCGCTGGTGGCGGCCAGCCCGGCCCGCGATCTGGGCCATTTCGGCCGGCCGCAGGCGGCGGTGCCGGCGGCCGTCGAATTTCGAGAGCGAGGCGAAGGCGACATGGGCGATATCCATGTTGAGCCCCATGCCGATCGCGTCGGTGGCAACCAGATAGTCCACCTCGCCCGACTGGTAGAGCTCGACCTGGGCGTTGCGCGTTCGCGGCGAAAGGCCGCCCATGACCACGGCCGCCCCGCCTTTCTGGCGGCGCAGCATTTCGGCCAGCGCATAGACGTCCTGCGCCGTGAAGGCGACGATGGCCGAGCGCGCCGGCAGGCGCGACAGCTTGCGCGGCTCCACCCATTCGAGCTTCGAGAAACGCGGCCTCGCGATGATGTGCGCATCGGGCAGCAGGCGCCTTATGACGGGCCTGAGCGTTTCGGCCCCCAGGATCATGGTTTCGGCCGTGCCGCGCAGGTGCAGCATGGCGTTGGTGAAGACGTGGCCGCGCTCGGGGTCGGCGCCCATCTGCCCTTCATCAATGGCGATGAAGGGGAAGGCGCGGTCGGTCACCATGGATTCGGCCGTGCACAGGAAATAGCGCGCGCCCGGCGGGATGATCCGCTCTTCCCCCGTGACGAGGGCGACCTGCGGCGCGCCCTTCATCGCCACGACGCGGTCATAGACCTCCCGCGCCAGCAGCCGGAGGGGGAAACCCATCATGCCGCCGGCATGGGCGCACATCCGCTCGACCGCGAGATGTGTCTTGCCGGTGTTGGTCGGCCCGAGGACGGCGGTGAGCTGGGCGGACAGGCCCGTCACCGGATCAGGCCTGCCGCCGGGGCCGGGGTGCCATGGTGGTCCATCAGGGCTGAAGATCGGGAGGCCGGGGCGCTACCGCAAGGGCAACACACGGCGGCATGGAAGGAAAGGGCGGCCGCGGGGCCGGGCGGAAGGCCCATGGACCCGTGCAGGCCCGGATCGGCAGGATGGATGCGCATGAACGCTTCTCCCATCATCTCCAGTCCCACATTTTGTGGCATGGCTCCTTGCCGGGCGCAAGAGATGGTTTTGTGACAGCATGTCGCC
Source organism: uncultured Sandaracinobacter sp. (assembly GCA_964394815.1). GTDB lineage: Bacteria > Pseudomonadota > Alphaproteobacteria > Sphingomonadales > Sphingomonadaceae > Sandaracinobacteroides. Next base: position 8,280 of record CAYMZC010000104.1, read on the forward strand.
CCTGAGGTCGCCCCTGAAGTCGCCCCTGAGTATGGGGAAGAGTATGGGGAACTGGGCATGCGGAACTGCCCATTCCCGCCCGGAGGGGTGGGCCTTGCCCCATTCCGGATGTTCCCTTGGGGATCATCCTTTGGTCGTCTGCCGGGGGCGTTTCGTCGCAGCCGCCGTCGCTTGCCGCAAGGGCTGGCATTGACCCACGAAGTGACATGATTCAAGGTTTCTGCCCAAGAGCTTATCCTGTCCGGGCCTGAACCCGGGGCTGTCTTCCGGAACCAGTCTGTTGTGGAAGAACGGACCGAAAGCGGGAAGTTCGCCCGAAAACAAGGTCAGACGGGGTCGTATTCCACGGTGATGGTCGTAACCGACAACAGGCCGAACGGCTTCATTCTGCGGCCATTCGGGCCGTGGATGTCCGGGTCGCAGGCAATCGGGGGTAGCCATGGCGACGGCTGCTGATTTCCTTGTCGGAAAGGCCTCCCCGACTGTTCGGGGTGGCGCCGGCGCTGCCAGGATCCTCGCCCTGAAGGCGAGCCTG
>CAYMZC010000105.1:0-8811 GCA_964394815.1 uncultured Sandaracinobacter sp.
CCCGCGCCAGGCGCGCCCATGGCCATCAGGAAACGCCGTCCAGTTCGCGCGACATCAGCGCGTGGAAGGAAGAGGAGAAGCCCGAAAGCCTGTCTTCCAGCCGGACGATGCGGTGAAGCAGCCTGTTGTAGCCGATGACGGCGGGAATGGCCGCGAACAGGCCGATCGCCGTGGCGAACAGCGCCTCGGCAATCCCGGGGGCAACCACGGCGAGGCTGGTGTTCTGCGTCGCGCCGATGGCGATGAAGGCGCGCATGATGCCCCAGACAGTGCCGAACAGGCCAACGAAGGGCGCGACAGAGCCGATGGTCGCCAGAACGTTCAGTCGGTCGGACAGGTCCGAGACAGAGCGTTCGGCCGAAGCTGCCATCACCGTCGTCAGGCGGGCGCGCACGCCCTCGCGGTCGACATTGTGGCGCCCCTCCACCGAGGCCTGCCATTCGTCCATCCCGGCGAGGAACAGGTCCGCCACCGGGTGCTGGCCCTTCACGGCCTTCAGTTCGTCAAGCGACTTCGCCTTCCAGAAGCGCTGCTCGAAGGCATCGGCCTCGCGCCCGATGCGGGTCAGCAGGCGGGAACGTTCCAGAATGATCGCCCAGGACCATATGCTGGCAAGCAGAAGCCCGATCATGACCGCCTTCACGACGAGATCGGCCTGCAGGAACAGCGCCCACGGAGACATGGCCTCCGCTGTCTTCACCATCACCTGGTCCACATTTCACTCCGGCTGCGGGCGAATTCCAGCGCCCGGGATAATCGATCAGGCTTTACGAGATCTGAACGGCCGGCCTCAAGGCCGAAGCTGCCCTTCTGTCAGCCTTCCAGCAAGGTGCGGAAGCGCGCCACCCAGCCGGCCGGCTGCCGCCGGGGACGGCCCGAGGTGGTGAGAAAGGCAGCCCGCACATGGGCATCGGTCAGCAGCGTGTCGCCGCGCAGGATTCTCTGGCCCATGTCGACCGTCGCGCCACCGATCGCCAGGCAGCGGGTTTCGACGACGAGTTCGTCATCCAGCCGCGCCGGAGCGGCATAGCGCAGGGACAGATCGGCAACGGCATAGACACCATCACCAGCCTCGAAGGCGGCGCGCTGGTCTATGCCCAGCATGCGCAGCAGATCGCTGCGCGCGCGCTCCATGTAGCGCAGGTAATTGGCATGATAGACAATGCCGGAAAGGTCCGTGTCCTCGAAGAAGACACGGACCGGAAAGAGGTGGATGGGCCCGGCAACAAGGCCGGAAACCGGCGCAGGGCGCGCGCCGGCCATGTGACTGTCAGGCCTGGGTTTCAGCGACCGGGCGTGCGTCGCGGCGTTCGGCGATACGCGCCGACTTGCCCGAACGGCCACGCAGATAATAGAGCTTCGCACGGCGCACGGCGCCACGGCGAACGACCTCGATGGCGTCGATCACCGGCGAATAGAGCGGGAAGACGCGCTCGACGCCTTCACCGAAGCTGATCTTGCGGACGGTGAAGCTGGAGCCCATGCCCTTGTTCGAACGGGCGATGCACACGCCTTCGAACTGCTGGACGCGGGTGCGCTCGCCTTCCTTCACCTTCACGCCCACGCGGAGCGTGTCGCCGGCGCGGAATTCGGGAACGGCGCGGGCAGCCTTCAGCTTCTCGATCTGTTCGGCTTCGATCTTCTGCAGCAGGTTCATTCTTCTCTCCTTCGGGCGGGGGCAGCCTGCCCGTCGCCCATGCCCTCTCGGGGGCCGGTTGATGGCGCCAGAGGGCGACGATCTCAAAGGGGCTTGTCGCCCAGCAGATCAGGCCGCCATAGCCTCGTGTCCTCTTCCGCCCGGCGCCTGCGCCAGGTGGCGATCTTCCCATGATCCCCCGATGTCAGCACATCCGGGATAGCATGCCCCTCCCACACGGCGGGCCGGGTATAGTGCGGATATTCCAGAAGGCCGCTTTCGAAGCTTTCCTCGTCTCCGCTGGAAGCCGCGCCCATTACGCCAGGACAAAGCCTGACGCAAGCATCGAGCAGAACCATCGCCGCCAGCTCGCCGCCGGACAGGATGAAATCCCCGATGGAAACCGGCTCGACCTGCCTGCCGGCGAAAATCCGCTCGTCAAAGCCTTCGAACCGCCCGCACAGAAGCGTGACACCCGGCCCCGAAGCCAGCGCGCGCACGCGGTCCTGTTTCAGGCGCGGGCCGCGCGGGGTCAGGGCAAGAACGGGCGAATCGGGCGCCTTTGCCCGCGCGGCGTCCACCGCCCGGGCCAGCACATCCACCCGCAGCACCATGCCCGGCCCGCCACCCGAGGGCGTATCATCGACATTGCGGTGCCGGCCTTCGGCGAAGTCCCGCAGCTGGATGGTGTCCAGCCCCCACAGTCCGTCGCGCAGGGCCCGCCCCGCCAGCGAATGACCGAGCGGCCCGGGAAACATTTCCGGGTAGAGGGTGATCACCCGGGCCTGCCACATCAGCCGGCATCCACGAAAGCGCGTTCAACCCGGATCGTTTCACCGACATCGAGAACGGCAGCCGGAATCAGCGGCACCATCACGCGCCTGCCGTCCGTCCGCTCGATCTCGAGGATGTCGGAGGCGCCGAAATTCTCGACCGACACGACCGTGCCGACAGGCGCGCCGCCCTCATCCTCGACGGAAAGGCCGAGCAGATCGTGCCAGTAATATTCGCCCGGCCCGAGCGGCGGCAGGCTGGAGCGCGGCACGGTCAGCAACTGGCCGCGCATGGCTTCGGCCGCCGTCCGGTCGGCAATCTCGGCAAAGCGTGCGACAGCGCCCTGCTGCCCAGGCCTGACCGACCTGAGCGTCAAGGTCCTGCCGCCCACCTCGAAGCTGGCATGGGCCTTCAGGCTTTCGGGCGAGGCAGCGAACAGCTTCAGCCGCACCTCGCCCGTTATGCCATGGGCGCCCGCCACCGCCGCCATCACGACGGGCCGATCGGCGCCAGCCGGCAAGGATCAGGCCTCGGCCGACTCGGCGGCTTCGGCCGGAGCATCCTGAGCGGGCGCTTCCTCGGCCGGGGCGGCAGCGGCGGCGGCGGCTGCCTCGGCGGCCTCGGCGGCCTTCTGGGCGCGCATTTCAGCGCGTTCCCTGGCCTTTTCGCCTGGCTCGGCCTTCTTCGGGTTGCTGCGCGCGTCACGCTTCAGCAGGCCGGCGGCGTCAAGGAAGCGGGCCACACGGTCAGTCGGCTGGGCGCCAACCGAAAGCCAGTGCTTGGCACGGTCGGAATCGAGCGTCACGCGCTCCGCGCTGTCCTTGGGCAGGAGCGGGTTGTAGGTGCCCAGCTTCTCGATGAAGCGGCCATCGCGCGGAGCGCGGCTGTCCGCCACCACGATGCGATAGACCGGGCGCTTCTTCGCACCACCGCGCGAAAGCCGGATCGACAGAGCCATGTTATGTTCCTTCTTCTCTAAGTCTTGTCTTGGTCTTGTTTAAATCTGAAATCAGCGTTTGAACTTGAAACCGCCGGGCAGCTTCGGCGGCATCAGGCCGCCGGGAAGCCCCGGCATGCCGCCGGGGGCGCCCGGAAGACCACCCGGAAGACCACCCGGAAGCCCGGCGCCCATGCCGCCGCCGCCGAACAGCCCGGCCAGTGCACCAAGGCCGCCCATCTTCTTCAGGCGCTTCATGGCGGTTTCCATGTCGGCATGCATCTTCAGGAGCTTGTTGACCTCCTGAACGGTCACGCCCGCCCCCTTGGCAATCCGGATCTTGCGCCGGGCGTTCAGAAGATCGGGCTTTGCCCGCTCCTTCGGAGTCATGGACAGGATGATGGCCTCGAGCCGGGCAATCGACTTGTCGTTCACATTGCCCTTGTCCATCGCCTCCTGCGCTTTGGACATGCCGGGCAGCATCTTCGCCAGCGCGCCAAGGCCGCCCATCTTCTTCATCTGCTGGAACTGGGCGCGCAGGTCATTGAGGTCGAACTTGCCTTTGGCGAGCTTCGCCGCCATCGCCTCGGCTTCGGCGACATCCAGCGTCTCGGCCGCGCGCTCCACCAGGCTGACGACATCGCCCATGCCGAGGATGCGGCCGGCCGCCCGCTCGGGGTGGAAGGGCTCGATCTGGTCGATCTTTTCGCCGGTGCCGATGAACTTGATCGGCTTGCCGGTGATGAACCGCATGGAAAGCGCCGCACCGCCGCGCGCATCGCCGTCCATGCGGGTCAGCACGACACCCGTCAGCGCCACGTCCCGGCCGAAATTCTCGGCAACGTTCACGGCATCCTGACCGGTCAGCGAATCGACGACGAGCAGCGTCTCGGCCGGTTCGGAAACCGTAGCCACCGCCTTCATCTCGGCCATCAGCGCCTGATCGACATGCAGGCGGCCGGCGGTGTCCAGCATCAGCACGTCGAAGCCCTGGAGCTTCGCGGCCTGCAGGGCGCGGCGCGCGATATCGACAGGCTGCTGGCCGGCAATGATGGGCAGCGTCGCCACGCCCACCTGCTCACCCAGGATCCGCAGCTGATCCTGCGCCGCCGGGCGGTTCACGTCCAGCGAGGCCATCAGGACCTTGCGGCCGCGCTTTTCCTTCAGCAGCTTCGAAAGCTTGGCGGTCGTCGTGGTCTTGCCCGAACCTTGCAGGCCCACCATCATCACGACAGCCGGCGGCGCGACATTCAGCTCGACATCGGCGCTCTCGCCGCCCAGCGTCTCGACAAGCGCGTCATGGACGATCTTGACGACCTGCTGGCCGGGCGTGACCGATTTCAGCACTTCGGCGCCAACGGCGCGGGCGGTTGCGCGGTCGATGAAATCCTTCACCACCGGAAGCGCGACATCGGCCTCCAGCAAGGCCACGCGCACTTCGCGCATGGCCGCGCGCACTTCCAGTTCGTTCAGCGCGCCACGCCCGCGCAGCTTGTCGAACACGCCGGCAAGGCGTTCGGACAGGCTCTCGAACATCAGCAGCTCACCTTCATCAAACCGGTTTCACCTCAACGCAAAACGCGCCGGTGGGCGAACCTTCGCTGACCGGCGTGCATCCATGGACGCTCGAAACAGAGTCCGGGCGCGGAGCCGGGCCTATCGCCCGGCGGTCGGCGGGAGTCAAGTGCGCGGCCTCCATGCCGGGGCGCGGCGCATGGAACAGGGCCGCAACGCTGGCTCAGGCTTTGCCGAACACCCGCTCGAAAATGACGTCCAGGCGGGCGAAATGATGGTCAAGCGTGAACAGCGCGTCGAGTTCGGCGGGCGACAGCTTCGTCGTCACGTCCGGGTCGGCGCCCAGCAGATCCCGCAGCTGCAGCGTGCCGTCCGATTCCCAGACCTTCATCGCATTGCGCTGGACGATGCTGTAGCTGTCCTCGCGCGAAACGCCGGCCTGGGTCAGCGCCAGAAGCACCCGCTGCGAATGGATCAGCCCGCCCATCCGGTTCATGTTCTTCAGCATCCGCTCGGGGTAGATCAGCAGCTTGTCGATCACGCCCGTCAGCCGCGCCAGCGCGAAATCGAGCGTGATGGTGGCATCCGGACCGATTCCGCGCTCGACGGAGGAGTGGGAAATGTCCCGCTCGTGCCACAGGGCCACATTTTCCAGCGCCGGCGTCACGGCCGAGCGCACCAGCCGGGCAAGGCCCGTCAGATTTTCGGTCAGCACCGGGTTGCGCTTGTGCGGCATCGCCGACGAGCCCTTCTGCCCGGGCGAGAAATATTCCTCGGCTTCCAGCACCTCGGTGCGCTGCAGGTGGCGGATCTCGGTCGCCAGCCGCTCGACGGAAGAGGCGATCACCCCAAGCGCCGCGAAATACATGGCATGGCGATCACGCGGGATCACCTGTGTGGAAATCGGCTCCGGCGTCAGGCCCATCCTGGCCGCGACATGCGCTTCCACGCGCGGATCGATGTTGGCGAAGGTGCCGACGGCGCCGGAAATGGCGCAAGTGGCGATTTCGGCGCGGGCGGCGCGAAGCCGGTCGCGGCAGCGGTCAAATTCCGCATAGGCCTGCGCCAGCTTGAACCCGAAGGTCACCGGCTCGGCATGGATGCCGTGGCTGCGGCCGATGGTGGGCGTATGCCGGTGCTCCATCGCGCGGCGGCGGATGGCGTCCAGCAGCGCGTCCATATCGGCGAGCAGGATGTCCGTCGCCCGTGTCAGCTGCACGGCAAGGCAGGTATCGAGCACGTCGGACGATGTCATGCCCTGGTGCATGAAGCGGGCTTCCTCGCCCACCTGCTCGGCAACCCAGGTCAGGAAGGCGATGACATCATGCTTGGTCACCGCCTCGATGGCGTCGATCGCAGCCACGTCGATGGCGGGCTTCGTCGCCCACCACGCCCAGAGCGCATCCGCCGCCGATTGCGGAACGACGCCAAGGCTTGCGAGCGCTTCGGTCGCATGGGCCTCGATCTCGAACCAGATGCTGAACTTCGTTTCGGGCGACCAGATGGCCACCATCTCGGGGCGGGAATAACGCGGGATCATGGCCGCTGGCCCTAGCCCCCGCGCGGCCCGGAGGCAAGCCGCCCGAAAAGCCGCCCTTTCTTCACCCTGGCGCCATCATCCCATCACCAGAGACCGCCGCCCGGCAAGCGTCCGCCCGCGCACGACTGCCGCGAGCTTAGGCGCGCGCACTGTGGCCGGCCCGGTGAAGCGCCACTCGCATACTGCCTCCGCGGGTGTCAGCGTCACCTGCATATAGCCCCGCCGCCCGGTATCGGCCCATTTCAGCGTGGGGTTGGCAGCGGTCAGCGCCCCCGCGACTGCCGCCGGCGGCGTTGAAGTAAGATAGGCCTCGAAGCCCGGCGAGCTGACCGACTGGCCAGCGAACTCCACGCCCACCGGCCGGCCCATGTGCAGCAGGTCGCTCGCCCAGGCGTTGTGGCTGTCGCCCGCCAGCACCACGAGATCCGTTCCGTGGCGCTGGGCGGTCGCCAGCAACCGTGCGCGCGCCGCCGGATAGCCATCCCAGGCATCGAGGTTCATGGGCAGCCCCACCTGCGAGGCCAGCCCGGCCCCCTTCAGGAAGGCCGCCAGCTGCGCGGGCGGGTTCGGCCCGGCCAGCCGCACGGCATCCGGCGGCAGCTTCAGTTCGCCCATCACCACCTGCTGCGCCAGCACCTGCCAGCGCACGCCCCGCCGGGCCGCGCCCTCCATTTCGGCGAACAGCCATTTTTCCTGCGCCAGCCCGAGGAGCTGCCGCCCCCCCGCCAGCCATTCCTCGTCCCGAAGGCGCTTCAGCCCGGCCATGGCATCGCTGCCGCTGCGGATCGCGCGGGCGACATCCAGCGGCTCTTCCCGGCCGGATACGCGCGTGTCCAGCCGGTAGAGCGTTGCCAGCCGGCCGATGTCATAGCGCGCCCACACCGCATCCGACACAGGCATCCAGTCCCGGTAGGCGGCGATGGCGGCCGCCATGCGGTCAGCCCAGGGGCCCTCGCTTGCCGGGTCGTGATTTTCCGCGCCGCGCATCCAGGCATCATTGGCCAGTTCATGGTCATCCCACAGGGTGATGGCGGGAAATGCGGCATGGATCGCCTGGAGGTCGGGGTCCGCCCGGTAACTGCGATAGCGCGCCCAGTAATCTTCGCGGCGGATGATCTCGTGCGCCGGCTCGATGACGCGGCCGGCCACGGCCTGCTGCGCCGACGGGTAGGTTCCGCGCGGATATTCATAGATATAGTCGCCCACATGGACCATCAGGTCGATGTCGTCCGCGGCGACGGCATGGCCATAGGCGTTGAACCAGCCAAAGGGCAGGTTGGAGCAGGAAAAGACCCCCAGCCTGAAGGCGTTCGGGCTTCCCTCGGGCAGGGTCTTCGTCCGCCCGACGGGGGACTTCGTCTTGCCCGGCCCCAGCCAGCGGTAGAAATAGGTCCGCCCCGGCGCGAGGCCTTCCACCCTGGCGCGTGCCGTCCAGTCCCGCCCCGGCTCCGCAAGCGCCTCGGCCACCACGCGGCTGCGCGCCATGCGCGGGTCGGCGGAAATTTCCAGCCGCAACGGCACGGGCCTGTCGCCACCGGCGGCAAAGCGCGTCCAGAACAGCATGGAGGTCTGGCCCGGCTCGCCGGTCGCCACGCCATGGGTGAAGCCCGCCACGGGCGCGGCAGCCCGCGCCAGGCCGGGCAGGAAAAGCCCCCCCAGCGCCGCGCCAGCCAGAAGATCCCGCCGTCCGATTCCGCTGTTCATGTCCATGCTCCGCATTATCCGGGCGCGGTCTTTCGCAGCATAGCATGACAGCAGCATTGCAGCCCGCGCACCCTGCGGCCACAACAGCCGATATGCCACGCATGCGCAAGAAAGCGGATCTGCCCAGCAAGACCTGCGCCCACTGCGGCCGCCCCTTCAGCTGGCGCCGGAAATGGTCGCGCGTCTGGGACGAGGTGCGCTATTGTTCGGATGCGTGCCGCAGCGGCAGGATGCCGAAGGCGGCCACGGGAAACAGCGGCAACTGAGGGCGCGAGACGCCGAAGGGGAGAGACAAGAATGGCAACGCAACTGAAACCGCCGGCCGATGTCCGGCAGCAGGTCTCGGACGAGGAATGGGCCCTGCGCGAGGATCTCGCCTGCGCCTACCGGCTGGTCGCCCATCATGGCTGGGACGATCTGATCTTCACCCATCTCTCGGTCCGGGTTCCGGGGCCGGAGCATCACTTCCTCATCAACCCCTACAACCTGATGTTCGAGGAAATCACCGCGTCCTCGCTGGTGAAGATCGACCTTCACGGCAACCCGGTGATGGAAACGCCCTACATGACCAACCCGGCGGGCTTCACCATCCACTCCGCCATCCACATGGCGCGCGAGGATGCGCATGCCGTCATGCACCTGCACACGCCGCACGGGCAGGCGGTGTCGGCGCAGGCCGATGGGCTGATGCCCCTCACCCAGACA
>CAYMZC010000106.1:0-8803 GCA_964394815.1 uncultured Sandaracinobacter sp.
GGCTGGGACGAGGAAGGCAAGCCCGTCTTCGAGGATGTGACCCTTCCGCTCGAACCGCTGCCGCTGATCGTGGTTGTTGTCGACGAACTGGCCGACCTGATGATGACGGCCGGCAAGGAAGTGGAATTCCTGATCCAGCGCCTCGCCCAGAAGGCGCGCGCGGCCGGCATCCATCTCATCATGGCGACCCAGCGCCCGTCGGTCGATGTCATTACCGGGGTCATCAAGGCCAATCTGCCCACGCGGATCAGCTTCCAGGTGACGAGCAAGATCGACAGCCGCACCATCCTGGGCGAAATGGGCGCCGAGCAGCTGCTGGGCAAGGGCGACATGCTCTACATGCCGGGCGGCAAGCAGGTCCTGCGCGTACACGGCCCCTTCGTCTCCGACGAGGAGGTGGAAGCCGTGGCGAAGCACTGGAAGGCGCAGGGCAGGCCCGACTATATCTCGAGCGTGACGGAAGAGCCGGAAGGCGGGGACGGCTTCGAATCGATCGGCATGCCGAAAACCGGCGGCAAGGCCGGCGCCGCATCAGGCGACGGGGATCTTCTCACCCAGGCGATCCAGATCGTCGCCACCTCGCGCAAGGCCACCATCTCCTATCTGCAGCGCAGCCTGCGGATCGGCTATAATTCCGCCGCCAGGCTGATCGAGCAGATGGAGGAAATGGGCCTTGTCTCCTCCCCCGATCATGTCGGCCGCCGCGAAGTGCTGATGGACGAGGCCGGCAACCGCATGTGACCCTGTGGCGGGCCTGTGGCGGGCAGCCACTCGCCCCGGCGGGCGGTGCATGGTGCCGCAGCCGCATTGCGCCAAAGCGGGCTGAAGCGCATCTTCAGGCCATGAACCCCCTGCGCACCCGCATAGCCAGTGAAGTGCGGCGCATGTTCGCCGCCCCCGGTGGCAGGCCGGCCGTGGTTCCGGCCCCGCCTGATCAGCGGCTTCTGCCGCAAGGCTCTGTCTCCTTCGATGTGCATGCGGATGTCACCACCATGATGATCGGCGGCATTTCGGCCCTGCTGCTGCAGATGCTGCACCCCGCAGCCCTTGCCGGTGTATGGGATTTTTCCAACTTCCGCAATGACATGGCAGGTCGCCTGCAGCGAACGGCTGCCTTCATCGCGGCCACCAGCTTCGCCAGCGCCAGCGATGCCGATGCCGCCATCGCACGGGTCAGGCGCATTCACGCGAAGGTGCGCGGCACGCTGCCGGATGGCTGCCCCTACCATGCGGACGATCCCCGCCTGCTTGCCTTTGTCGGTGTGACAGAGGCATTGTCCTTCCTTGCGGCATGGAGGCGCTATCGCGAGCCAGCCATGCGCCTGCACCGGCAGGACCGCTACATCGCCGAGCAGGCGCTCATTGCCGAACGGCTGGGGGCAGCGCCAATGCCGCGCACCCGCCGGGCGGCCGAAGCGCTGCTCGCCACCTGCCGGCAGGATCTGAAAGCTGATGCCCGCACCCGCGAGGTTGCCGGCCTGATCCTCTCGGCCCGGCCGTCCGCGCAGGGTTTCACCATTCCCCGGCGGCTGATGCGGGATGCGGCGATCGACCTTCTGCCCCCATGGGCAAGACGCATGCACGGGCTGTCCGGGCAAGGCCTTCCCGCGCCTGTCATCCATGCCGGCGCATCGGGCCTTTCGGCGCTGCTGAACTGGGCCCTTGCACCAGGTCGGGCGCAGCCGGAACAGCAGGACAGCGGGTCCTGAAACGGCCCGCCCGGCTTGCATGCAGGGCAGTTTCCCCCCAGAACCGCCCCATGCCTTCCACCCGCCCAACCATGGACAAGATACGCGCATGACCAGCGCGCTCGCCACCCTTCTCGGCGGTATCGGCCTCTTCCTTCTCGGCATGACAATGCTGACGGACGGGCTGAAGGTCACGGCCGGACCTGCGCTTCGCACCCTGCTCGAGCGCTGGACCCGTTCGGCACCGCGCGGCCTTTTCGCCGGCATGCTGATCACGGCCCTTGTCCAGTCATCCACTGCGGTCACCGTGGCGATCGTGGGCTTCGTCAACGCCGGCCTGCTCAACCTGTCGCAGGCGATCTGGGTTGTCTTCGGCGCCAATATCGGCACCACCATGACAGCCTGGCTGGTGGCGCTGGTTGGCGTGAAGCTCGACATGGGGGCGCTTGCCCTGCCGATGCTGGGGGCGGGCACGCTTCTGGCCATGGCGGCCAGCCGCCGCGAACGACTGGCCGGGCTTGGCCACGCCATTGCCGGCTTCGGCCTTTTCTTTCTTGGCATCGCTCTGCTGCAGCAGGGTTTTGCCGGCATCACCGAACATGTCCAGCTTCCCACACACTGGGGCAATGGCCCGCTCGCGCTTCTGGCCTTTGCCGGCATCGGCGTGATCCTCACCACCATCACCCAGTCCTCGAGCGCGGCCGTCGCCATCACGCTGACAGCTGCCAGCGCCGGAAGCATCACCCTGCTGCCAGCCGCCGCCGTGGTGATCGGCACCAACATCGGCACCACATCGACCAGCCTGTTCGCCGTGATCCGTGCGACACCGGCGGCACGGCGCGTGGCGCTCGCCCATGTCGTCTTCAACCTGATGACAGGCGCCGTCGCGCTCCTGATGCTGCCATGGATTCTCGAAATATCCCTGTGGATTTCGGGTGCGTTCCTGCACAATCCTCTGCCGGCAACGGTGCTGGCCGTGCTGCACACCCTGTTCAACCTGCTGGGCGTCCTGCTCATCTACCCGCTGGCGCCCCGGCTCACGCACTGGCTCTCCGGGCTTTTCGTCCAGCCGGACGAGGATGCATCCTGCCCCAGATATCTCGACCGCACGCTGGCCGAAGTTCCGGCGCTGGCGCGTCGCGGCCTCCTGCTCGAAGTTGCGCGCATGGCGGGCCTGCTGTTCGGCCCGGCGCGTGAAAAGGTGGCCGACAGTGGCACGCCGGACATGGCGGTGCGCCATGAAGCCCTGCTGGAACTTGGCCGCGCGATCCGCGCCTTCATCGCCGATGTTTCCACGCGGCGCCTGCCGGAAGAGGATGTGGGCGCGCTTGCCGACGGCCTGCGCGCCATCCAGCATCTGGAAGATGGCGCGGAGGCAGCGCGCCTGATCAACCCGGTTCACCGCCGCGATGGCGGAAGCCCCGCCCTGTGGTCCGCCCTTTCCGATCAGGCCCTGTCTGCGCTCGAACTGCTGCCGGGCGGCCCCGCCTATGCCGATGCAATCATCGAGCGGCGGACGCGTCTGGAAGATGCCTATGAGGCCCTGAAAGCCGACCTGCTGCAAGCCGCCGCGCGCGGCGCGATCACCCCGGATGCACTCGACAAGGCACTGGACGAGGCGCAGGCCATCCGCAGCGTGGCCCGTTCCGGCCTGAAGGCCCAGCGCCGTTTCCTGCGCTGGGTGCCCGACGGTGAAATTGCCACCCTCGCCTGAGCTGCGGCAACAAAAAAGGGGGCCGGTCGCCCGGCCCCCCGATCTTCGCTGAACGCCACCCTTACATGTTGGGGTAGTTGGGGCCCCCGCCGCCTTCCGGCGACACCCAGTTGATGTTCTGGGTCGGGTCCTTGATGTCGCAGGTCTTGCAGTGGACGCAGTTCTGCGCGTTGATCTGGAGCCTCGGCTCACCTTCTTCCTTGCCGACGATCTCATAGACGCCAGCCGGGCAGTAGCGCTGCGCCGGCTCGTCATAGAGCGGCAGGTTGATCCGCGTCGGGACGGTCGGATCCTTCAGGGTCAGGTGGATCGGCTGGTCTTCCTCATGGTTGGTGTTGGAAAGGAAGACGCTCGACAGCTTGTCGAAGCTGATCACGCCATCGGGCCTGGGATATTCGATGGGGTGACAATGCTCCTTGCGCCACAGCTGCTCATGATCGGGCTTGTGGCCAAGGGTGAAGGGCATGCGGATGCCAAGCGATTCCGCCCACATGGTGGCGCCTGCCAGCGCCGTGCCCACGGTCCCGCCCAGCTTAGCCACCAGCGGCTCGGTGTTGCGCACCATGCGCAGCTCCTTTTCCACCCAGCTCGACTGATAGGCATCCGCATAGGCGGTGAGCTCGTCAGACTGGCGCTGGCTGGCAATCGCATCGACCGCAGCTTCGGCTGCCATCATGCCCGTCTTCATGGCGGTGTGGCTGCCCTTGATGCGCGGCACGTTCACGAAACCGGCCGAGCAGCCGATCAGCGCGCCGCCCGGGAAGGTCAGCTTCGGAACCGACTGCCAGCCGCCCTCGTTGATGGCGCGCGCGCCATAGGCGACGCGGCGGCCGCCTTCCAGCACGGCGCGGATGGCCGGGTGCGTCTTCCAGCGCTGCATTTCATCGAACGGCGAAAGATGCGGGTTGCGGTAGGACAGCGCCACCACGAAGCCCAGCGCCACCTGGTTGTTGGCCTGATGATAAAGGAAGCCGCCGCCCCAGGCATCGGAAAGCGGCCAGCCCTGGGTGTGGATGACCCGGCCGGGCACATGCTTTTCGGGGTCGATGTCCCACAGTTCCTTGATGCCGATGCCATAGACCTGGGGCTGGCTGTCGGCGGCGAGATCGAAGCGCCTGATCAGCTGCTTGGACAGATGCCCGCGCACGCCTTCGGCAAAGAAGGTGTATTTGGCGTGCAGTTCGAGGCCCGGCTGATAGTTGGGACCATGGCTGCCATCGCGCTGGACGCCCATGTCGCCGGTTGCCACGCCCTTCACGCTGCCGTCATCGTTGAAGAGAACCTCGGCGGCAGGGAAGCCGGGGAAGATCTCGACACCCAGCGCCTCGGCCTGGCCCGCCAGCCAGCGGCACATGTTGCCGAGGCTGCCGGTATAGGTGCCGGCATTGTTCATGAAGGTGGGCATGATGAAATGCGGGAAGTCGTATTTCTTCCCCCTGGTCAGCACCCAGTGATGGTTTTCGGTCACGGGAACCTCGGCCATGGGGCAGCCCTGCTCGCGCCAGTCCGGGATCAGCTCGTCCATCGCCTTGGGGTCGAAAACGGCGCCCGAAAGAATATGCGCACCCACTTCGGAGCCCTTTTCGAGCACGCAGACGCTGAGGTCGACCCCCTTCGCATTGGCCACCTGCTTGGCGCGGATGGCCGCCGAAAGTCCCGCCGGGCCAGCGCCCACGATCACCAGATCATAGGGCATCGCTTCGCGTGTCGTCATTCCTGTCGCCTTTTCGGTTCGTGGATGGGCGGCGCCGCCCCCCTTATACTGCCTTGCTGTTCGATGAGCCTCTATTCATCGCAGAGCAGCCGGTTTTCAACCGGAAATGCTGCAGCGCCGTCCTGCCTGCCCTTGACCGATGCGTCCAGCCTGCCAAAAGTCGCGCCCCATGCACAAGGGTCAGCACGCAGCGAACCGGCCGGGCCTTCCGGAAGGGGCGGTATCGGCCCTGCTGGACTGGTGGGCGCTTTCCGGCGCCGGCCTGCCCGTGGCAGATGCGCCGCGCCCATGGCTTGCCGCCAGCGCGGAAACAGCGCCTGCACAGGATCCTCAGCCAGTCAAACCGATGGTCAAACCGGCCACGCGCGAGAATGTTCCAGCACCCCGGGAAGCGGCGCGGGCGGCCCCAGCAGGCGGCGCGCGGCGTCGGATCCCTGCCGAGGCGCTGGCAGGCGCCACCAGCCTCGATGCGCTGAAGGCGCTGGTCGAGGCCCATGCCCCCGGCGCCCCCTTTGCCGACGGCAACCCGTCTTCCGGCCTGATGCTGCTGGGCGAAGCGCCTTCGCCCGAAGACCTGCGCACCGGCCGCCCCTTCACCGGCCCGGCCGGCCACTTCCTAGACAGGATGCTTGCATCCGTCGGGCTGGACCGCAGCCGCTGCTACATCGGCCTCGTCTGCCCGCTGAACCCCCTGCCCGGCACGCCGCAGCCCGATTCCATTGCCGAACAGCTGCCGCTGCTGAAGGCCCATGTGCGGCTGGCCGCGCCACGGCTCTTGCTGCTGATGGGCAAGGTGCCGGCACACGCCCTCACCGGCGAGCGCCGGCCCATCGGCCAGCTGCGCGGCCAATGGCTGGAGGCCGATTGCAGCGCCGGACCCGATTCCACGCCCGTGCCGGCCCTGGCCACCTGGAACCCGGCCTATCTGCTGCGCGCGCCCGAAGCCAAGGCCAGCGCCTGGGCTGATCTTCTGACCCTCAAACGGAGACTGCTGCAATGAAGCGCCTTCGTGCCCTTGCGCTGGCCTGCTGCGCCCTGCCGCTTGCCATGGCGGCCACGCCCACACTCGCCAGCAGCGGGAATGGTGCACCGGCCCGGCCGCTTGCCTCGCCCTTCACCGCGGCGGAACGGGCCGTTCCGGCCCAGCTTTCCGCCGCCCAGCGCCAGCAGTATCGCCAGATCTTCGCCGCGATCGAGGCCGGCCGGGTCAGTGCCGCGCGCGCTGCGCTCGACGCCATGGCGCCCGGCCCCCTGCATGCCGTGGCGGAAGGGCAGATCCTTGCCGCCCAGGGCCCATCGGCAGGGCTGACACGGCTGGTCGCGTGGCTCGAAGCCAACCCCGATTCACCGCAGGCGCCGGCCATCGCCGCCCATGCCCGCAAGGCCGGGGCCACGGTCTTGCCGCCCCTTGCCCGTACCAAGCGGCTTACCCCCGTGCGCCTGACCCCGGGCCTTGGGCCGCGCAGCGCTCGTCCGTCTTCGCCCGCCGACGAAGCCTTCGCGCGCGAGGCGCGAAGCCTGATCGATGCAAACACCCCCGGAGAAGTCGAATCGCTGGCATCGCGCCTCGGGCCTGGCCTTTCTGCGGAGGTCCGCAGCGAATGGCTGCAACGTGCCGCCTGGGATGCCTATCTCGATCTTGACGACCGGCTGGCAAAACGCCTCGGCGCACTGGCGGCCGAGGGCGCGAGCGACTGGGCCGCGTTCGGCCACTGGGTCGCGGGGCTGGCCAGCTTCCGGATGGATGACTGCGACACGGCCGCACGCCATTTCGATGCCGCCGGGCAGATCTATGTCGCCCCGGCCGACCTGCGCTCGGCAGCCGCCTTCTGGGCGGCGCGCAGCCATGTGCGCTGCGGCCGGCCACAGCTTTCGGCGGACCGGCTGCAAGCCGCCATCGCGCGCGAGAAGGACGGTTTCTACGGCCTGCTGGCGGCGCGAACCCTTGGCCTCGAACCGGAATTCGACTGGCGCGAACCGGATTTCATCCAGGCGGACTGGACGACACTGAAAGGTCATGCCGGCGCACAGCGCGCCGTGGCACTGATGGAATCCGGCCAGCCCGGCCTTGCCGACCGCGAGCTTCGCCACCTGGCCGCCGCCACCGCGAACGAGACCTATGAACCCATATTGCGGCTGGCAGCGCGGCTGAACCTGCCGGCGACGCAATATTGGCTGGCGCAGAACCCGCCGCCGGGCATGATGCCGCCCATGTCCGCCCGCTTCCCCACCCCGGACTGGAAGCCGCTGAAAGGCTGGCGGGTGAACCGCAGCCTTGTCTTTGCCCACGCCCTGCAGGAATCGAAATTCATCAACCGGGCGCGGTCCGGTGTCGGCGCGCAGGGGCTGATGCAGATCATGCCCGGCACCGCCCGGGACCTCGCGCGCGCGCTGGACATCGAGCATGACGAGGCCCTGCTTGCAGACCCCAGCTTCAACGTGGAGTTCGGGCAGAGCTACCTCGAACAACTGCGCGACAGCGCCCATACAGGCGGCCTGCTGCCCAAGGTGGTGGCTGCCTATAACGCCGGGCCGGGCTCTGTGCGGAACTGGAACAATGGCGGGCTGAAGGACAATGGCGATGTTCTGCTCTTCATCGAGAGCATCCCCTTCCGCGAGACGCGCCATTATGTCGAAGTGGTTCTGCGCAATTACTGGCTCTACGAACTGAAGCAGGAAGCCGCCCTTGGCCGGCCGACACCCGGCAGCCGGAGCATCGCCATGGTGGCTGCCGGCCAGTGGCCGCGCTTCCCGGAAGCCGACTGAGGCGTCCGGTGCCGATCGACGAAAGCCGCCCCTTCCGCCCGGTGCGTATCGCCGTGCTGACCATATCCGACACGCGCACCCTGGCCGATGACCGCAGCGGCGAGACGCTTGCCGCCCGCGTGGAGGCGGCCGGGCATGTGCTGGCGGACAGGCGCATCGTGAAGGACGAGACAGACACGATCATCGAGACCATGGCCGGTTGGGTGGATGACCCGCATGTCGACTGCATCATCTCGACCGGGGGCACCGGCATCACTGGCCGGGACGTGACCCCGGAAGCCGTGGAAGCCCTGTGCGACAAGCTCATCCCGGGCTTTGGCGAGCTGTTCCGCATGCTGAGCTACCAGTCGATCGGCACTTCCACCATGCAGTCGCGCGCCCTGGGCGGGATTGCGCGGGGCACCTTCATCTTCGCCCTGCCCGGCAGCATCGGCGCCGTGAAGGATGGGTGGGACGGCATCCTTTCGCTGCAACTCGACAATCGGCATACACCCTGCAATCTTGTGGAACTGATGCCAAGGCTCACGGAAAGATAGATTTCAGGATTGTAATATTGTATTGCGGTCCTGAAACGAATCGGCGAACGAGAGCCATCCGGGGAGTTGCGTCTTGGGCTATATCGACCTCAATCTCTTCCCCATCCTGATTGCAACGCTGGCCGGGCTCATGATCGGGCTGGGCTATTATCTGACGGCCGAACCGGCCCGACGGCCGCCCCTCGACTTCCTCATCCTCACCGCCATCGCCGAATTCTGGATGGCCTGCATCCTCGCCGGGGCGCTGATCCTTGCGCCGAAGCAGACCGATGCCTGGGTGATGGCCATCGGCAGCGCCGTCATCATCTGGATCGGCTTCATCGTGCCGGTTCTGCTGATCACGCTGCGATTCCGCGAGCATCCCGGCCCCATGGCCGCGGCAGAC
>CAYMZC010000107.1:0-8708 GCA_964394815.1 uncultured Sandaracinobacter sp.
ATGCCTGCCGTTGCTAGACATTGCCAGCCAGTGCCCGTCACTCCCACTCGATCGTGCCGGGCGGCTTCGAGGTAAAGTCATAGACGACGCGGTTGATGCCCTTCACCTCGTTGACGATGCGGGTCGCAACGCGGGCGAGGAAGGCTGGCTCGAAGGGGTAGATGTCAGCCGTCATGCCGTCGACCGAGGTCACGGCGCGCAGGGCGCAGACCTTGTCGTAGGTGCGGCCGTCGCCCATGACGCCAACTGTGCGCACAGGCAGCAGCACGGCGAAGGCCTGCCAGATCTCGTCATAGAGGCCGGCGGCGCGGATTTCCTCAAGGTAGATGGCGTCGGCCTGGCGAAGCACGTCGCAGGCTTCGCGGGTCACTTCGCCGGGAATACGGATGGCAAGGCCCGGGCCGGGGAAGGGATGGCGGCCGACGAAGGCGTCGGGCAGGCCCAGTTCGCGGCCAAGGGCGCGCACCTCATCCTTGAACAGCTCGCGCAGCGGCTCCACCAGTTCCATGTCCATGCGCTCGGGCAGGCCGCCGACATTGTGGTGCGACTTGATCGTCACGCTCGGCCCGCCGGTGAAGCTCACGCTTTCGATCACGTCCGGGTAGAGCGTGCCCTGGGCCAGGAACTTAGCGCCGCCGATCGTCTTCGCTTCGGCTTCGAACACGTCGATGAAGGTCTTGCCGATGAACTTGCGCTTGGCCTCCGGGTCGGTCACGCCGGCAAGGCCACCCAGGAAGGTGTCGCTGGCGTCCACGGCGACGAGAGGGATGTTGTAGTGATCGCGGAAGAGCGTGACGACCTGCTCTGCCTCGTTGAGGCGCATCAGGCCGTGATCCACGAACACGCAGGTCAGCTGGTCGCCGATGGCCTCGTGGATGAGGACAGCCGCAACCGCAGAATCGACCCCGCCGGACAGGCCGCAGATCACCTTGCCCTGCCCCACCTGGCGGCGGATTTCCGCGATCTTCGTTTCACGGAAGCTCGCCATGCTCCATACCGGCCTCGCTCCGGCAACGCGCAGCACGAAATTCTCGATCAGCGCCCGTCCATCGGGCGTGTGCACCACTTCGGGGTGGAATTGCACGCCATAGATGCGCCGGGCTTCGTTGGCGATGAAGGCGAACGGTGCGCCCTCGGAGCGCGCGACGACGTCGAAACCCTCGGGCAGGCTTTCCACCCGGTCGCCATGGCTCATCCACACCAGATGGCGGCTGCCATGCGCCCACACGCCCTCGAACAGGCCGCAGGGCGCAACGACATCGACCTCGGCGCGACCGAATTCGCGCGTCGTGCCCGGCAGGACCCGGCCGCCCAGCGCCTGCACCAGCGCCTGCTGGCCATAGCAGATGCCGAGCACGGGAACGCCCGCTTCCAGCACCTGAGGGGGAAGCGCCGGGCTTGTCGCCTCCGTGACGCTGGCCGGCCCGCCAGAAAGGATGATCCCCTTCGGCGAAAGCCGCTCAAGGGCGGCTGCGGCGCCGTGGAAGGGCACGACCTCGCAATAGACATGGGCCTCGCGCACCCGGCGGGCGATCAGCTGCGTGACCTGGCTGCCGAAGTCGAGGATGAGGATGGTGTTGGCACTGGCTTCTGCGGAAACGGACATGGCGCGCCCTTACGCCATTCCCCCGCCCTCGGCTAGAGTGGTGAAGGCGTCTGGCGCGGGATCAGCATCACCAGCCTTCATTGGCCAGGATCGTCTCCAGCTTGCGCCGCCAGCCCTCGGGCAGTTCGCGCGGGCGGCGGCTCTGCCGGTCGACATAGACATGCACGAAGAAGCCCTGGGCCGCCGGATCGGCGGCGCCCTCGGTGAACAGCCCGATCTCGTAGCGCACCGAACTGCGCCCGATGCGGCTGACGGCGATTCCCGCCTGGACTTCGGCCGGAAAGGAAACCGGCCGCGCATAGGTGCACCCTGTCTCGACGACGAGGCCGATCAGCTCGCCATGCTCCATGTCGAGCATCCCCTGCTCGACCAGCCAGGCGTTCACGGCCGTATCGAACCAGCTGTAATAGACCACATTGTTCACATGGCCGTAGATGTCATTGTCCATCCAGCGGGTGGAGATGGGGCGCCAGGCGCGATAGTGGCGGCGCCCGCGCAACGGGGTGCGTTCGGTCATGCGGCAATTCCCTGCCATGCCCGTTCATAAAGGCCGAGCGCATCGGCCTCGGCAATGGGAACGGGGTTGTTGATGAGAAGGCGCTGCTGCTTCATCGCCTCGGCGGCAAGAAGCGGCAACTGGTTGTGGCCGATGCCGACTGCGGCGAGATCGAGCGGCAGGCCGGTTTCGCGCATCATATGGTCAAGTGCCGCAATGAAGCCCGTAGCGCCGCCTTCAACCCCGATTGCCGCACCAAGTTCGGCATAAAGGCCCGATGCGCCGGGCAGGTTGTGATGCAGGACCTGCCGCAGCATCAGGGCGTTGGAATGGCCGTGCGGCACATGGAAATGGCCGCCGAGCGGATAGGCCAGGGCATGCACGCCGCCCACCGGCGCATTGGCAAAGGCAACGCCGGCAAGATGGCTGCCCAGCAGCATTGCCTCGCGCGCGGCGAGGTTGTCAGGCTCGTTGCAGGCTGTCAGCAGATTGGACGACAGCAGCCGCAGCGCTTCACGCGCCAGCGCATCGGACAAAGGGTTCTTCAGCCGCGCCGACGTATAGGCCTCGATGGCGTGAACCATCGCATCGATGCCGGTGGCGGCCGTGACATGGCGCGGAAGCCCCGTGGTGAGCCTGGCATCGAGAAGCGAGACATCGGCAAGCAGGACAGGCGAGACCACGCCCTTCTTCTCGCTGCCGCCGACCGTGACGATGGAGATGGGCGTTGCCTCTGAACCGGTGCCGGCGGTTGTCGGCACCAGCAGCAGCGGCAGGCGCGGCCCGCGCGCCATGTCGACGCCATAGATGGTATCTAGGCTTTCCTCGCCGCCCAGAAGGCAGGCGGCAAGCTTTGCAACGTCCATGGGCGAGCCGCCACCGAAGCCGATGACGCCGGCAACGCCGGCTGCCCTGCCCGCCTCGACCGCCGCCATGATCGTGGCGGCTGACGGGTCGGCCTCCACCGCATCGAAGATCACAAGCTCATGGCCGGCCTTGCGGAGCGCCGCCAGTGCGGAACGCGGAAGCCCGAGGCCCAGAAGGGCGGAATCGGTGACAAACAGCAAGGGGCCTTCCGGCGCATGATCCGCCAGCTGTGCCGCAACCCCGGCCCCCGCAATGACACGCGGCCCGTAGGTGAAGGTGAAGGACATGGGTGCAGGCGGCATCGGCAGGGCTCCCTCGACGTTGCGGACATGGGTCTGGCCCATGCCAGGCCAGAGTGCCTTACAGCCTGTCGCGATGCTTTCGAAGCCCCCCGCGACCGATAGCGCAGACCCGGCGCCAGGAAAAAAACCCTCCCCGCCTGAGCGGAGAGGGCTTTCCAATGCAATCGCTGTCCCGGCCGGAGACCGGGACAAACCTGACGATCAGGCTTCGGTCTCGGCCGCTTCGACCGGGCCGGAATCCTGGCCCTTGGCCGACACGTCGCGGTCGACGAACTCGATCACGGCCATGGGCGCCTGGTCGGAGGCACGGAAGCCAGCCTTCAGCACGCGGACATATCCGCCCGGACGATCAGCGTAGCGCGGTGCGATAACGTCGAACAGCTTCTGGATCTGCGTGTCGTCCTGCAGGCGGGCAATGGCGAGGCGGCGGTTGGAAAGGCCGCCCTTCTTGGCCAGAGTCACCAGCTTCTCTACATAGGGGCGAAGCTCCTTCGCCTTGGGAAGCGTGGTGATGATCTGCTCATGCTTGATCAGCGAGGCAGACATGTTCTTCAGCATCGCGATGCGGTGCTCGGTGGTACGGCCGAGCTTGCGATGGGCAATCCTGTGACGCATTTCTTCTTCTCCGGTTCGTACGGGGGCCGTGCAAGGTACCCCGGTCCACGCTCCTTTGGCCCGGAGCGCTTCGGGCATGCGATGAAAGCCTGGGCCGCCGCCTCCACATCCGTGGCAGGCAGCGGCCCGGAAAAGGCCTTAGAATTCCTGTTCCAGCTTCTTCGCCAGTTCCTCGATGTTTTCCGGCGGCCATCCGGGGATGTCCATGCCGAGGCGCAGGCCCATCGAGGCAAGCACTTCCTTGATTTCATTCAGCGACTTGCGGCCGAAGTTCGGAGTGCGGAGCATTTCCGGTTCCGACTTCTGGACGAGATCGCCAATATAGATGATGTTGTCGTTCTTCAGGCAATTGGCCGACCGCACGGACAGTTCGAGTTCATCCACCTTCTTCAGAAGGTTGCGGTTCATCATGATGTCGCCGGGCTCTTCCTCGGCTTCGCCGACAACCGGAGCCGGTGCGGCCGGGCGAGCTGCAGGTTCCTCGAAGTTGATGAAGAGCTGAAGCTGGTCCTGCAGGATGCGCGCGGCATAGGCCACGGCATCTTCAGGATTGACCGAGCCGTCCGTCTCGACCGTCAGCGTAAGCTTGTCATAGTCAAGGTCCTGCCCGACGCGGGTCGGTTCGACCTTGTAGGCCACCTGGCGCACCGGCGAGAAGATCGCGTCAACCGGAATCAGCCCGATCGGCGCATCGGCCGGGCGGTTCTGGGCTGCGGGCACATAGCCCTTGCCGGTCTGGACCGTCAGCTCCATGTTGAAGGTCGCGTCTTCGTCGAGGGTGCAGATCACCATCTCAGGATTGGAGATCTCGATGTCCCCAGTGACTGCGATCTGTCCTGCAGTGACTTCTCCGGGGCCGGTGGCAGACAGCTGCAGACGCTTGGGCTGGTCGCCCTGCATCTTCACAACCACCTGCTTTACGTTGAGCACGATGTCGGTCACATCTTCCCGGACACCGGGAAGCGACGAGAATTCATGAAGCGCGCTGTCGATCTTGATGGCGGTGACGGCAGCACCCTGAAGGCTCGAAAGCAGAACACGCCGGAGCGCATTGCCCAGCGTGAGACCGAACCCGCGCTCGAGCGGTTCGGCAACGAAGACCTTCTTCGAACGCCCGCCGGATTTCACCTCCAGCGCGTTCGGCTTTTTCAGTTCCTGCCAGTTCTTCGCATAGGCTGCTGACACGCTTGTTCACCTTCGGCTTGGCGGCGGACCCCCCGTCGGGAGCCGCCGCACTTGATTTCGTTCCGTGTCGCGCGCGTTACGCGCTTGCCGGGCCGGCAGCCTGCACCACCGGCCCGTTCATGCCCGTCGTCAGACCCGGCGCCGCTTCGGCGGACGCACCCCGTTGTGCGGGATGGACGTGACATCGCGGATGGACGTGATCTGGAAACCGACTGCCTGCAGGGCGCGCAGGGCCGATTCACGGCCGGAACCCGGCCCCTTCACCTCGACCTCGAGGGTCCGCACACCATGTTCGGCGGCCTTCTTGCCGGCGTCTTCCGCAGCAACCTGGGCTGCATAGGGAGTCGACTTGCGGCTGCCTTTGAAACCCATGGTGCCGGCAGACGACCATGCAATGGCATTGCCCTGCGCGTCGGTGATGGTGATCATGGTGTTGTTGAAGCTGGCATTCACATGCGCAACGCCAGCGGTGATGTTCTTGCGCTCGCGGCGCTTCAACCGTTCGGGTGCGCGTGCCATTACTTCTTCTTCCCTGCGATCGGCTTGGCCTTGCCCTTGCGGGTGCGGGCGTTGGTGTGGGTGCGCTGACCGCGGACCGGGAGGCCCTTGCGGTGGCGAAGACCACGGTAGCAGGCGAGGTCCATGAGGCGCTTGATGCTCATCGCCGTTTCGCGGCGAAGGTCACCTTCGACGACATAGCCGGCATCGATGGCCTCGCGGATCTGCAGCACCTCGGCGTCGGTCAGGTCCTGCACCCGACGCTCAGGCGCAAAGCCCAGCTTCTGGGTGATTTCCCGGGCGCGGGTACGGCCGATGCCGTGAATATAGGTGAGCGCGATTTCAACGCGCTTGTTGGTGGGGATGTTCACCCCTGCAATACGTGCCACAAACTACTCCTGCTCCACGGGGGGCCTTGGGCCGGGCACCCCATCTCCTTGCGTCGCCTTATTTCCGGATGGCAGGCAAGAATCACCGGACGAGACCAGTGAAAATTGCAGACCACTCGGGAATCGGAATGGGCGCTACTATCGGCGACCACCGGCCTTGTCAAGGCAGGAGCGCCTAAGCGCCATGCCCCTGATGGATGCGTCTCCCCGGGTGCCGATGAAAAGCGCCGCCCCGGTTTCCGCCACCAGACTGGCTGGCAAACACCCCGGATCAATGCTGCCCGAGAATATCCGAAATAGCTTCAGCAACATGCTCCATGCTCGCCATGCCATCGACCCGCCGGACTATGCCCCGTGCGTCGAAGATAGGAAGGATGGGCGCCGTCTTGCCGCGATATTCGGCCATGCGGGTTCGCACCGTGTCTTCATTGTCATCGGGGCGGCGCTTGAAATCCGTCGATCCGCAGGCGTCGCAGACGCCGGCGCGCGCGGGCAACTTATGACGATCATGATAGCCGGCGCCACATTTGGCACAGGAAAAGCGGCCCGTGATACGATCGACGAGGGCATCCTCGTCGACAGCCAGTTCGATCACATGATCCAGCGTACGCCCGCGCTCGGCAAGCAGGCGGTCAAGGCTCACGGCCTGCTCGGCCGTGCGCGGATAACCATCGAATATGACGCCAGTCGAAAGCGGGATCCGGTCCAGCGCCTCGCCGATGAGGCCGGAGACGATTTCATCCGAGATGAGTTCGCCCCTGTCCATGACAAGCCTGGCTTCGCGACCCAGGGGCGTATCCGCCTTTACCGCCGCGCGCAGCATGTCGCCCGTCGAAAGCTGGACCATGCCCCGCTCTTCGACAAGGCGTGTCGCCTGCGTGCCCTTGCCGGCGCCCGGAGGGCCAAGGAGAATGATGTTGAGGCCGTGCGAACCCTTGCCGGCTTGTGCTTCAGTGCTCAACGACGTCCTCCCCTGAGCTTCGCCTTCTTGATCAGGCCTTCATACTGGTGTGCAAGCATATGCCCCTGGATCTGGGCAACCGTGTCCATCGTGACATTCACGACAATGAGAAGCGACGTGCCGCCGAGATAGAAAGGAACTGCCATCTGGCTGATCAGAAACTCCGGCAGAAGGCAGACGAGCGTCAGATAGGCCGCTCCAACGACCGTGATCCGGGTAAGCACGAAATCGAGATAGGTCGCCGTCTTCTCGCCGGGGCGGATGCCCGGAACGAAGCCGCCATATTTCTTCAGATTGTCAGCCGTCTCGTCGGGGTTGAACACAACTGCGGTGTAGAAGAAGCTGAAGAAAATGATGCCGGCTGCATAAAGCAGCATGTAAAGCGGCGCGCCATGCTGAAGCGAGGTGGTGACGGTGATAAGCCAGTCAGGCCCGCCCTCCTGGCCCATGAACTGCGCAATGGTCAGCGGCAACAGAAGAAGCGAGGACGCGAAGATCGGCGGGATGACGCCCGAGGTGTTGATCTTCAGCGGCAGGTGCGAGCTATCGCCCTGGAACATCCGGCTCCCGACCTGACGCTTGGGATACTGGATGGGAATCCGGCGCTGCGCGCGCTCCATCAGGCAGATGAAAGCGACGACTGCCAGCGCGAGCACGAGGATGGTGATGATGAAGCCGATGGAAATCGCCCCCGTGCGACCCTGCTCGAAAAGACCGCCGATCGCAGTCGGGAGCTGGGCGACGATACCGGCCATGATGATGAGAGAAATGCCATTGCCGATTCCGCGGCTGGTGATCTGCTCACCCAGCCACATCAGGAACATGGTGCCGCCCAGAAGCGTGATGATGGTGCTGATGCGGAAGAACCAGCCCGGATCGATCACGGCAGAGGTGGCATCCCCGGCGCCCCAGCTTTCGAGGCCGACGGCAATGCCATAGCCCTGGAAGATGGTGAGGACGACGGTGCCGAAGCGGGTGTACTGGTTCAGCTTCTTGCGCCCACTCTCGCCTTCCTTCTTCAGTGCTTTCCAGGGCTCGTAGATGGAGCCCATGAGCTGCACCACGATAGAGGCCGTGATGTAGGGCATGATGCCGAGCGCGATGATCGACATGCGCTCGAGTGCGCCACCCGAGAACATGTTGAAGAAGTCGAGCATGCCGCCGGCCGTCCGGTTGAACAGCTGGTCGAGCGCAATCGGGTCGATGCCCGGAATCGGCACGAACGAACAGAGCCGGAAGACAATGAGAGCGCCAATGGTAAACCACAGGCGCTTCTTGAGTTCGGTCGCCTTGGAAAAATTGGCGAAGCTCAGATTCTGGGCAAGCGTATCGGAGGCCGTTGCCATCTCGTCATCCTAAACATGGGTCGCGGCGGAAATGCCCTGAGGGGCTGCAACCCTTGAAGGGGCCGATTTAGGCTGAGGCCCCGGAAATGGGAAGCCCGCAAGATGCAGCCAGGGCCACATCATGCGGGCTCCGGAAGCCAGGATCAGTCCTTGGCCGCAGTCTTTGCGGGAACGGTGACCGAGCCACCAGCAGCTTCCACGGTTGCGCGGGCAGCCTTGGTCACGCCGGCAACGGTCAGGTTCAGCTTGACGCTGAGTTCGCCCTTGCCAAGCAGGCGGACACCGTCGCGCGGCTGGGTGACAAGGCCGGCAGCCTGAAGCGCTGCAACGTCGAGGCTGGCGCCAGCTTCGATCTTGCCGGCATCGACAGCGCGCTGCAGCGCGCCGATGTTGACTTCGCTGTACTCGGCACGGTTCGGCTTGTTGAAGCCGCGCTTGGGAAG
>CAYMZC010000108.1:0-8680 GCA_964394815.1 uncultured Sandaracinobacter sp.
GCCCTCGGGACTCGACCTCTTCTGGTATGGCGCCACCAAATATCCGAAATCCATCCCGATCTCGCCCTTCAAGGCTTATATCCGCGCCAACCAGATCGACACCGGCCATTATTACAATGCCACGCCCGGCGCCGCGCAGCGGGACATCAAGGCAGCGCTCAGGGTCAGGGCTGCCGTGCTGCGCCTTGAAGCCGCCCATGCCGGTGGCCCGGAAGCCTTCCGGGCAGCCTGGGTGGAAGAGTTGCGGACTATCCAGAATGATCTCGGCTCGCCCGGTTTTGCGCCGGTCGCCTCCAACGACACGGCGCGCGCCGATCTCAACCGCCAGCCGCTGGTGCGCAGACGCTGGGGAGGCGAAGATGCCTGACATCGACGGCGGCCATTATTTCCTCACCCTTCTCGCCCCGGTGAAGACGGGCGAAAGCGTGGTGGAGGACGGGCGGGTCACGACCCATGGCAATCTGCTGCGCGAGGAACTGGCGACCCTGCCGACCGCCCAGCAGAGCCCTGTGTGCATCGAGACCGGCATGCAGAGCCCGTTCGCCCGCTGCACCCGCACCCATTTCCTGCGACTTGTGGTGATCGACCAGCCGATGTTCAATGGCCGCGACCCCTCGGACCCCATCATGAATGTGCTGCGCGGGGTGGATCCGCTGGTGCATCAGCCCTTCGATGCGCTGTCCCGCCCCTGGCTGATGCTTGCCGCCGATTTCGACCGCCGCCCCGAAGAGCCCGACGAGGGGCTTGGCAGCTGGGCCGAAGGACTTTGGCGGGAAGCCGAAGCCGAAATGCGGGCGATCTTCACCCACTGCCATGGCTTCGACGGCGTGCAGGATGCCGCCGGCTTTGTCGCCTATGTGAAGCGCTGCCAGGTCTCAACGACCATGAGCTTCAACGACTATTGGCCGGGCCGCCCGCCGCTGAAGGGGGAAAGTTTCGGACGCCTCAGCCTTGGCATCCTGATGGTCGCGGCCGGTTTCGTGGCGCTGTTCTGGGCGCTGTTGCGGCCAGATAGCCTCTGGTGGCTGCTGGCGCTGGTCCCGGCGGGGCTGGTCGCCGGGCTTCTGGCCGCCATCTGGCGGCTCTGGTCGCTGGGCGGGAAATCCTTTCCGCCCGCGCCTGACAGCGACTTGCCCAGCATCCTGAAGGCGCTGCACGTGCAGCAGCGCTTCGCCTTCTTCGCCGAAGTGGTGCAGGGCATGGATGACCGGGCGCTCCATGCCTCCTTCGGCAGCTTTCTCGCCACCGTGCGGCCGGCCGATGCCGCCGCCCCCACGCAGCCGCCGGGGGTCATCCGGTCTGACGGGGTCGATCTCGTCAGCCCCGAAATCCGGCCCGAAATCCGGCCCGAAACCATTCAGGACAGGCAGGTGATGCTGTGAAGGCACGCAAGGCCGAATTTCCGCCCGTGGAACTCGAACTGGGCGACATCCAGGGGGGCATCATTTCCGCCTATGGGAAGATGGGTTTTCCCAAGGCCCGCTACATGCTGTTCGAGGCCGGGAACGGCGCCGACGGGCGGGCCTTCGTCGAGGCGCTGCGCCCGCGCATCACCACTGCCCGGCGCTGGCCGTCGAGCAAGGGGCTTTCCACCGGCGCCAACCCGCAGGCGCGGCCGGACTGCACGCTCAACATCGCCTTCACCTTCTGGGGCCTGCTGGCGCTGAACGTGCCGACACGGACGCTGCGCGGCATGCCCGACGAGTTCATCGACGGTATGGCCGCGCGCGCGCCCATCCTGGGCGATGACATCCTCGACAACAAGCCGGAACACTGGGACCCGGTGTGGCAGCCCGACGCGCCGAAGCCCCATATGCTGGTGATGCTGAATGCCCGCGCGGATGAACGGGGCCAGCCCCTGCCGGCGCTGGAGGCAATGACCCGCTTCGTGCTGCAGGCAGCCGAAGCTGCCGGCGATGTCCGCCTGCTGGAAGGGCATCGGGGCGATGACAGCCGCTGGCAGGACCTGACAGCCATCTACGCCCCCAACGCGGATGGAACGGCACGCCCCACACCCACCGAGCATTTCGGCTTCGTCGACGCGATCGGCGACCCCGTGTTCGAGGGGCAGTATCCCGGCGGCGAGGAGACGCTGCGCTGTATCGGGCAGGGGGCTGTCGATGGCCGGGGCAACTGGCGTCCGCTCGCCACGGGGGAGTTCATCCTTGGCTGGCCTGACGAGGCGCAGGAAGTGGCGGGCGGCGCCATGCCGCTCGATTTCAGCCGCAACGGCAGCTTCATCGCCTATCGCAAGCTGCACCAGCATGTGGATGCCTGGGACCAGTGGATCGCCGCACGCGCCCGCGACCTCGCGGTGACATGGGGCATCGACAACCCCGCGGAAGCCGAGGCGATGCTGAAGGCGAAGATGGCCGGGCGCTGGCCCGATGGCGTGCCGCTTTCGCTGGCGCCGACCGTGGCCGACTGGCATGCCTTCAACCAGCGCATGACGCCGGGAAGCGCCGAATGGCTCGCGGCGATCACCAGTTTCACCTATCTGGATGACACGGATGGCGCGAAATGCCCCGTCACCGCCCATATCCGCCGCGCCAACACCCGCGACATGCTGGACCCGCTGTGGGATCGCCCGCCCGAAAAGCGCATGGGCTCGGCGCTCAACAACCGGCGGCGGATCCTGCGGCGCGGCCTGCCCTATGGCGGCCGCGGGCGGGCGGATGGCGAGCACGGGATCGTGATGCTTTCCCATTGCGCCAACCTGTTCCGCCAGTTCGAATTCGTGCAGCAGCAGTGGATGAACTACGGCCTCGATTTCAATGCCGGCAATGATGCCTGCCCGATCGTCGGCGCCCATGCGCCAGGCGCACGCTTCGTCATTGCATCCCCCGGCAAGGGCAAGCCGCCCTTCATCGCATCGGGCCTGCCGCAGTTCGTTTCGACGCGCGGCGGGGATTATTTCTTCGCACCCTCTATGACCGCCCTGCGCATGATCGGCCAGGGCATGGTGGACCCGACATGAGCCTGTTCCTCAAGCGGTTTGTTTCCGCCGTCGAAGGCGTGTCGGGCCTGGGTGCCGCCTTCCTCAGGGCGCGGGGCGGTTTCGGCGCGCGTCTTGCCGCCGTGCTCCAGTCGGCATCGGGCCAGCGCAATGCGCTGGCCGTGCTGCGCCTCGGGCGGCCGCGTCTTGCGCTGCCGGCGAACCCGGTGAAATGCTATGCAGGCGAAGGGGCGCTGCTGCTGACCCGCGCGCGGGATTTCCACGCCGTGATCGAGCGGCAGGCCGAATTCGAAGTCGTCTATGGCCCGCGCATGCGCATGCTGACGGGCGGGCGGGATTTCTTCCTCGGCATGCAGGATGGCGCCGCCTATCGCCGCGATACCGATGCGATGCGCCGCATCGTCCGCCCGGATGACCTTCTGCCGGTGCTCGCCATGGCGCGGGCCGAGGCGGCGGCCGCGCTCGCCGGCACCGGGGTTGACCTGCCGCCGGCGCTGTCGGCCCGGATACCGGCGCTGATGGTGCAGCGCTATTTCGGGGTGGCGATGGAAACGGACCAGCTGATCGCGGATGCGACGGCGATGTTCCACTTCCTCTTTTCCGACCTCGATGCCGCCCCGGCCGTGACGGACAGGGCGCTGGAGGCCGCCGCGCGGGTGAATGCGGCGATCGATGCGTCGATCCCGCATGCAGGGCCCGAAACGCTGCTCGGCCGGGCGGTCGAAGCCGGGAAGGCGGGTGAGGCTGCCTTCGACCCGGACGGAATCCGCGCCAACATCATCGGAATCCTGATCGGCGCAATCCCGACCTTGTCGAAGGCGGCCTGCCTGGCCGTCGAGGAACTGCTGCGCCGTCCGCGCGATCTTGCGAAGGCGCGTGCCGCTGCCGAAAGCGGGGATGAGGCCGCCCTTGCCGCTTATCTGTGGGAAGCGCTGCGCTTCAACCCGCTGAACCCCATTCTCTACCGCCGCGCCGCCCGGGCGGCCACGCTGGGAGATACGGAGATCGCCGCCGGCACCATGGTGCTGGCGTCAAACCTCTCCGCCATGTTCGACGAGGCGGCCGTGCCGAAGCCCCGGCGCTTCATCGCCGGGCGACCGTGGAATGTCTATCTGCTGTGGGGCGAAGGGCTGCACCTGTGCTGGGGCGATCGGATCAACAAGGCGCTGCTGCCGGCGATGCTGCTGCCCCTTCTGGCCAGACCGGGCCTCAGGGCCGTTTCCCCGCCCGATGGCGAGGGCACGCCCTTTCCGCGCCACTACAGGCTGGCCTGGGACTGAGGCGGGCACGGAGGACCACGGAGGACCGGGGCCATGAAGTCCCGTCCCCGCCAGCCGGCGCCGATGGTCAGGCGGCCAGACGGCGCAAGGCTTCCTCGCGGCCGATGAGCGGCAGAAGGGCTGCCATGTCGGGGCCGTTCGCCTTGCCGGTCAGCGCCAGGCGCAGGGGCATGAAAAGCCCCTTGCCCTTGCGGCCGGTGGCGGCCTTCAGCGCGTCCGTCAGTTCGGCCCAGACTTCCGGCCCGAAGGCAAGGCCGGCCAGGATCCGCGCGGCCTCGGCAAGATAGGCGCGGTCTTCCTCGGCCGGGGCGGAGGCGATGATGGGTCCGGTGATCACGGCTTTCCAGCTTTCGGCTTCGGCAAGGGTCGAGACATTGCCGCGCACCGCCAGCCACTCCGTTTCGGTCAGCGAAACGCGGCCGCTGATGGCGGCATGGTCCGTCTGGTGCAGGATGCTGGCGTTCAGCCGTTCCAGTTCCGTCTCGTCGAAGCGCGCGGTGGCGCGGCCGAGATTGGCGATGTCGAAGCTGTCGATCAGCGGCTGGTCGGATGTGACCGGCTCGACAGGCAGGCTCGTGCCCAGCCGCGCGAGCAGTGCCTTCACCGCCAGCGGCTCGATGCCGCGGGCGCGGAATTCCGAAACGCCGAACGAGCCAAGGCGCTTGGACAGGGCGCCGTCAGCCCCGGTCAGCAGGGCGGCGTGGCCGAAGTGCGGGGCCGGCTTGCCCATGGCCGCGAACATCTGCAGCTGCACGCCGGTGTTCGTCACATGATCCTCGCCGCGCACGACATGGGTGATGCCCATGTCCACATCGTCGATCACGCTCGGCAGCATGTAGAGCCAGCTGCCGTCGGCGCGGCGGATCACCGGGTCGGAAAGGGAGGCCGGGTCGATGTGGCTTGGCCCGCGCACGAGATCGTCCCACTGGTGTGGCAGCGCAGGGTCGAGCCGGAAGCGCCAGTGCGGTCGCCGGCCTTCGGCCTCGTAGCGGGCGTGGTCCGCCTCGGTGAGGGAAAGGGCGGCGCGATCATAGACGGGAGGCAGACCCCGGCCCAGCAGCACCTTGCGCTTGAGCTCCAGTTCCTCGGGCGTTTCGTAGGCGCGATAGACATGGCCGGCGGCGGCGAGTTCGGACAGCACCGCCTCGTAGCGGTCCATGCGGGCCGACTGCTTCTCTTCCGCGTCGGGCGCCATGCCGAGCCATGCGAGGTCATCGCGGATGGACTGGGCGAAGGCCTCGGTGGAACGCTGGGTGTCGGTGTCGTCGAGGCGGAGGATGAACCGGCCGCCTTCCTTGCGGGCAAGCAGCCAGTTCAGGAGCGCGGTGCGGACATTGCCGACGTGAAGGCGGCCCGTGGGCGACGGAGCGAAGCGGGTGACGATCATGCTGCGCGCGATAGTCCCTCGCCGCGCGCCAGTCCAGCCGGGCGGCCCAGCCGGGCTGCCGGCCTAGAAGCGCAGGCCCTTCGGCAGATCGACCGGGGTGAAGGCCCCAAGGCTGCACGAACCGAAGGTCATGCCGGTCGAAGTGTCGATGATGTCGAAGATGTCCATCTCGCAATGCTGGCCGATGCTGGTGCGGAACCTGAGCGTCCTGTCGGCGGCGAGGCCGGGGCAGCCTGCCTTCAGGTCATTGCGGAACCATCTGTTCGCGCCGGTGCGGAACAGGATCGTCTGGTCATCGACCGGGCGCATCTGCGTGATCTGGCGGGTCGTCAGGCAGCGACGGGCCTCGCCCGTGGCCGGCAGGGCCTTCACCAGCGCTGCGGCATCGCTGGCGGGGGTGCTGAGGGGAGCGCCGGCGGCCGCTGCGTGGCTTTCCTCCCGGCTGGCGCAGGCCCCCAGCAGCAGGCTTGCGGCAAGGCCTGCCGCGAAAAGGTCAGAACGCATCCTTCGCTCTCCTTCTTGCCCCCAGTTCCTCGGCGCTGGCCGCACGGAGGAAGGGGTTGGTTGCAAGCTCTTCGGCCAGTGTGAAGGGAACGGTCGGCTCGCTGCGTGCGCGCGCGGCGTCGACTGCGGCCAGCCGCGATTGCAGGGCGAGGTTGCCCGGTTCCACCGTGATGGCGAA
Source organism: uncultured Sandaracinobacter sp. (assembly GCA_964394815.1). Taxonomy (GTDB): domain Bacteria; phylum Pseudomonadota; class Alphaproteobacteria; order Sphingomonadales; family Sphingomonadaceae; genus Sandaracinobacteroides. Next base: position 6,306 of record CAYMZC010000108.1, read on the forward strand.
GCGGGCGTTCGACAGCGTATATTCATGGGCGCAGAAGACGCGCGTGTCGCGCGGCAGGCGCTTCAGCTTCGCCATGGCGTCGAACATGTTTTCGGGCGTGCCTTCGAACAGGCGGCCGCAGCCCATGGCGAACAGCGTGTCGCCCGGGAAGAGGGCGTCTGCCGTCGGGAAATGATAGGCGATATGGCCTGCCGTGTGCGCGCCCACGAACAGGATTTCGCCACTGTGTTCGCCCAGTTTCACCGAGTTACCCTCGTCGACCGCGCGGTCGAGGCCCGGGATGCGGTCCGCCTCCCGCGCGGGGCCGATGATGGTGCAGCCCGTGGCTTCCTTGATGGCGCGGTTTCCGCCGACATGGTCGGGGTGCCAGTGGGTGTTCAGGATGTGGGTAATGGAAAGCCCGAGGGTGCGCGCCGCTTCCAGCACTGGCCCGGCTTCGGCCGGATCCACCACGGCGGCCTTGCCGGGGGCATATTCGAACAGCCAGACATAATTGTCCGACAGGGCGGGCACGCGGTGGACGGGGGCCGCCATCACCAGCTCCCGATGTTCGGGGCCGAAGCCCATGGCTCGGCCGGCGAAAGCGCCGCGCCCTTCTGCAGCAGCTCGACCGAAATGCCGTCGGGGGATTTCACGAAGGCCATGCGGCCGTCGCGGGGCGGCCGGTTGATGGTGACGCCGCCATCGGCAAGGCGCTGGCAGGCGGCGTAGATGTCCTCCACCTCATAGGCGAGATGGCCGAAGTTGCGCCCGCCGGAATAGCCTTTTTCATCCCAGTTCCAGGTCAGTTCCACCTGGGCGGATTCATCCCCCGGCGCGGCCAGGAAGATGAGGGTGAAGCGCCCGGCCTCATTGTCGTAGCGGCGCAGTTCCTTCAGCCCGAGCAGGCCGAAGAAGCGGATGGTTTCCTCAGGATCGGAAACCCGGATCATGGTGTGCAGATATTTCAAGATGTCCGTCCCATCATCAATGTCATCGTCAGCGTGCCAATTTCAGCGCGCCAGCGTCAGCGCGGCTGTTTCAGCGTCTGCCCTTCATACGCCTCGAACAGGTCCACGATCCAGCCCGGAACGGGGGCGGGCGCGCCGCGCACTTCGGCCACATGCACCTGCACTTCCTCTCCTGTCGCGCGCAGATCCTCGCCCGAGATGCCGTGCAGCTCGAACAGGAAGGTCATGGAGGAATTGCCGATCCGGGCGCAGCGCACGCAGATGTCCACCTCTTCGTCCAGCAGGATGGGCGCGCGGAACTCGACCAGGGCGCGGGCGACATGGAATTCCGCGCCGCCGCTCATGCTGGTCTTTTCGTACATGCCGGCCGCGCGCCAGTATTCGGTGAGGCCGATGTCGAAATATTCCAGATAACGGCTGTTGAAGAGCACCGCCTGCGCGTCGATTTCCGCATAGCGGACACGTTTGCGACAGGCGAAACGGAAGTCTGATCGGGGCATGCTGGCTCCTCGGGGCATGATCGTGCCGGAAGGCTGGCCATGGCGGCCAGCCTGCGGCAGGATAGGCGCGTTCCCGCAGCAAGAAACCGGCGGGATGGAGAGGGAGGAAAGCCGGATGGCCAATCATGGAAACAGCGCGGGCCATGTTCCGGCGGCACTGGTGGCCGGCGGCATCGCCCTTGCCGGCCTTTTCATCGCCTATGGCCTTGGCCAGATTCGAAAGCCCGAGGCGGTGGTGACGGTGCGCGGCCTGTCGGAGCGCGATGTCGTGGCCGATCTCGCCACCTGGACCATCGCGACACAGGCCAATGGCAGCGATCTGGCGCAGGTGCAGGCAAAGGCCGATGCGGATGCCGAGGCCGTGCGCCGCTTCCTCGCCGGCACCGGTTTCACGGAAGACGAGATCCAGCCGCGCGGATCGTCGGTTTCGCAATATTTCGATTCGAACGCCGGGCGGATGCAGATCACCATCCGCCAGCGCTTCCTCGCCCGCACCACCGATATCGCGCGCATGCAGAAGGCCTTTGCCAGCCAGGCGGAAATCATCCGCAACGGTGTCGCGCTGGACAGTGATGGCGGCGGCGGTGTCGCCTACAGCTTCACCCGGCTGAACGACGTGAAGCCCGAGATGATCGCCGAAGCGACGAAGAGCGCGCGCGAGGCGGCCGACCAGTTCGCCCGCGACAGCGATACGGATGTGGGCGGAATCCGCCGGGCGACCCAGGGCCTGTTTTCCATCACCGGGCGTGACGGCGACTACGGAATGGGTAATGACACGCCCTATCAGAAGGTCCGTGTCGTCACCACGATCGACTTCTCGCTGGAGTAGGCGCCTTTTCTCAGGCCATTCTTCAGGGCAGGCCCTGCCGCCACAGGCCAGATCGGAAGAGCGTCGTGTAGGGAAAGAGTGTACGTCCTGGTGTAG
>CAYMZC010000109.1:0-8644 GCA_964394815.1 uncultured Sandaracinobacter sp.
TGAGCCGCGCACCTATGGCGTGACCTTGCGCACACGCTTCTGATGGGGAAAGCGGCTGGGGGCGTCGCCCTCAGCCGATTCCGATGCAGAGATATTTCGTCTCGAGATATTCATCGAGGCCGTAGCGGCTGCCTTCGCGGCCGATGCCCGATTCCTTGATTCCGCCGAAGGGTGCGACTTCGGTGGAGATGATGCCGGTGTTGATTCCGACCATGCCATATTCGAGCGCTTCGGCGAGGCGGACGATGCGGCCGAGATTCTGGCCGTAGAAATAGGCCGCGAGGCCGAAGCGCGTGGCATTGGCGAGCCGGGCCACCTCTTCGTCGGTTTCGAAGCGGAAGACGGGCGCGAGCGGGCCGAAGGTTTCCTCTGTGGCAACCGCCATTTTGGCGGTGACGCCGGTGACGAGGGCAGGTTCGAGGAAGCTGTCGCCTTCAAGGCCGGTGACCCGGATCCGGCGGCCGCCGGTGACGAGCCGGGCCCCCTTTTCGAGCGCGTCGGCGATATGCTCTTCGGTCTTTTCGACGGCGGCCAGATCGATCAGCGGGCCGATGTCGGTTTCGGGATGGGCGCCGTTTCCGATGCGGAGCTGGCCCATGCGGGCGGCCAGCCGCTCGACGAAGGCGTCGTGGATGCCTGCCTGGGCGTAGATGCGGTTGGCGCAGACGCAGGTCTGGCCGGCGTTGCGGAACTTGGAGGCGATGGCGCCCTCGACCGCTGCATCGAGATCGGCATCGTCGAGCACGATGAAGGGGGCGTTGCCGCCGAGCTCGAGGCTGATCTTCTGCACATGGCCGGCGGCGGCGGCATAGAGTGACTTGCCGATTTCGGTGCTGCCGGTGAAGCTGATCTTGCGGACAATGGGGTTGCCGGTGAATTCCGCCGCGATATCGGACGCCGGGCCGGTGATGACGGAAAGCAGGGCCGGCGGCAGGCCGGCATCTTCGGCGAGGATGGCGAGCGCGATGGCGGTGAGCGGCGTGGCGCTGGCCGGTTTCACCACCATCGGGCAGCCGGCGGCGAGCGCCGGGCCGGCCTTGCGGGTGATCATGGCGGCGGGGAAATTCCAGGGCGTGATGGCGGCCGTGACGCCCACGGGCTGCTTCAGGACAAGGATGCGCTTGTCAGGCTGGTGCGGGGGGATGATGTCGCCATAGGCGCGTTTCCCTTCCTCGGCGAACCATTCGATGAAGCTGGCGGCATAGGCGATTTCGCCGCGCGATTCGGCGAGCGGCTTGCCCTGTTCGGCCGTCATGATGCGGGCGAGATCCTCCTGGTGGAGGAGGATGAGATCGAACCAGCGGCGCAGCACGAGGCTGCGTGCCTTCGCGGTCTGCCCGGCCCATGCGGGCATGGCGGCGGCGGCCGCCGCGATCGCCTCGGCGGCTTCGGCGCGGCCGAGGCGCGGCACATGGGCGAGGGTTTCGCCGGTGGCGGGGTTGGTGACGGCAATGGATTCGGCGCCGGGTTGGACCCAGCGGCCGGCGATGCGGTTGGCGCCGCGAAGAAGATCGGGGCGGTCGAGCGCGAGGGTCATTCGCCGGTCCTTTCCAGATCCGTGCCGGGTGTGCGGGCGGCTTCGCGGCGTTCGGTGAAGCGGATGGCAACCAGGCTGATTTCGTAGAGTAGCACCAGCGGGATGGCGAGGAGCAGTTGCGAGACGACATCGGGCGGCGTGAAGATGGCAGCGATGACGAAGGCCGCGACGATGAAATAGCGGCGGAAGGCGCGGAGCTGTTCCAGGCTGACGATGCCGGCGCGGTTCAGCAGCATGAGCAGTACCGGCAGCAGGAAGGCGAGGCCGAAGGCGAACAGGAACTGCATGATGAAGCTGAGATAGGCGCCGACCGAGGGCAGCGCTTCCTGTGTGATGCCGGCGCCGAGATCCCCCTGGAAGCCGAGCAGGAAGCGGAGCGCCGTGGGGATGGCGACGAAATAGGCGAAGGACGAGCCCAGCGCGAACAGGAAGGGCGTGGCGAGAAGGAAGGGCAGGAGCGCCTGTTTTTCCTTCGCGTAGAGACCGGGCGCCACGAAGCGCCACAGCTGGGTGGCGATGACCGGAAAGCTGACCATCAGCGCGCCGAAGAAGGCGACCCGGACCTGGACGAAAAAGGCTTCGAAGACCTGGGTGAAGATCACCCTGTCCTGTCCGGCCTGCGCCAGTGGCTGGACGAGGATGGTGAAGATCTGGCGCGCGAAGGCGAAGCAGAGGAAGAAGGCGACGAGGATGGCCGCGACCGACCAGAGGAGGCGCGAGCGCAGTTCGATCAGATGGTCGATCAGCGGGGCCTTTGTTTCGTCGAGGTCGTTCATGGCAGCGTGCGCCGGTTGTCGGGAGCGGGCGCGGAGTCCCCGGCTGTGTCGGGCTGGCTTCCGGTTCCCCCTGTTTGCGGAGTCGTTGTTTCCGGTGCTCCCGTGTTCGTGCCGGCAGCCGTGTTCGTGCCGGTGGCAGCGGGGCGGTCGATCTCGAAATCCGACGCGGCGGGAGCGGATTCCATGATGCGGCGGTTATGCTCCTTCCACTGCTTTTCCATCTCTTCCATTTCGGCCTGGCGCATCATCTCGTCGAAGCCGGAACGCAGGTGACGGGTCATGGCGCGGGCGCGGCCGGTGAAGCGGCCCAGCGTGCGCAAGGCGTTCGGCAGCTCCTTCGGGCCGATGACGAGAAGCGCCACGATGGCGGCGAGCAGCAGTTCGGTGCTGGCGATATCGAACATGGATCAGGGCCGCCCTGGCCGGCGCCCGCCGATCAGCGCTGGCCGCCGTCGGCGCCAGTCCTGTCGGTTGCGGTCTGGCCGGTATCGCCATGGTCGGCATCGGTCTGGCGCGTGACCTGCGGCGGCGCCTGGCCGGTGGCGGGCGCATCGTCTTCGGCGAGGCCCTTCTTGAAGGATTTGATGCCCTTGGCGAGATCGCCCATCATTTCCGAGATGCGGCCGCGCCCGAAGAGAAGGAGCACGACGAGGGCAACGATGACCCAGTGCCAGATGCTCATGCTGCCCATGCCAGATCACTCCATCATTGCCGGCCGGATTGGCTGCGGCGGGTCTGTGGCGCCTATCTAGTCGCTCGGCCCGGATTGCGCCAGTGCATCGTCCGCCACTGCGGCCGCTGAACCGGGCACGGTTTCCGGCAGGGGTTCGAGAAGCCCGGCGGCCTTCAGTTCGGCAAGGCCGGGCAGGTCGCGGCGGCTTTCGAGGCCGAAATGGGCGAGGAAGGCCGGGGTGGTGGCATATTGCATCGGCCGCCCGGGTGTCTCGCGTCGGCCCGCGGGGCGGATGAAGCCTGCTTCCATCAGGGTGTCGAGGGTCCCGCGCGCGGTCTGCACGCCGCGGATCTCCTCGATGCCGGCGCGGGTGACGGGCTCGTGGTAGGCGATGATGGCGAGCGTTTCGAGCGCGGCGCGGCCGAGCCTGCGCGGGACGTCGCGGGCGCGTTCGAGGACGATGGCGCAGTCGGGCGCGGTCTGGAAGAGCCATCGGCCGCCGCGTTCGACGAGGTTGACGCCACGGCGGGCATAATCGCGCACGAGGGTGTCGAGTGCGCCGCCGAGATCACCTTCGCCGGCGTGGGCGCGGATGTCGGACGGGCTGAGCGGCTCGGCAGCCGCGAACAGCACGGCTTCGACCCGGCGCACATAGTCATCATCCCGCCCGGCAGTGCCGGTGGCGGGGGATGCCTCAGTCGACATCGTCCACTTCGACCTTTTCGCCCGTGACGCGCTGGCTGAGCGCGGCTGCCATGAACGGGTCGAGGGCACCGTCGAGCACATCCTGCGGGGCGGTGCTGGTGACGCCGGTGCGCAGATCCTTCACCAGCTGGTAGGGCTGGAGGACATAGCTGCGGATCTGGTGGCCCCAGCCGATGTCCGTCTTGGTGGCGTTGACGGCATTGGCCTCGGCTTCGCGGCGCTGCAGTTCGGCCTCGTAGAGGCGCGCGCGCAGCATCTTGAAGGCGGTGGCGCGGTTCTTGTGCTGGGAGCGTTCCGTCTGGCAGGCGACGACGATGCCCGTGGGCACGTGGGTGATGCGGACCGCGCTGTCGGTGGTGTTGACGTGCTGGCCACCGGCGCCCGACGCGCGATAGGTGTCGATGCGGAGATCCTTGTCGTTGATCTCGATCTCGATCGAATCGTCGATTTCCGGATAGACCCAGACGCTGGCGAAGCTGGTGTGGCGGCGGGCCGAGCTGTCATAGGGGCTGATCCGGACGAGGCGATGGACGCCTGATTCCGTCTTGGCCCAGCCATAGGCGCCTTCGCCCTTCAGCAGGATGGTGGCGGACTTGATGCCGGCCTGTTCGCCGGCGTTATAATCCACCAGTTCCACCTTGAAGCCACGGCGTTCGCCCCAGCGCATGTACATGCGCTGCAGCATTTCCGCCCAGTCCTGGCTTTCGGTGCCGCCGGCGCCCGAGTTGATCTCGATATAGGCGTTGTTGCCGTCAGCCTCGCCGGAAAGCAGGGCCTCGACCTTGTCGCGTTCGGCGCGGACGGCGAGTTCGGCGAGGGCGGCGACGGCTTCGTCGGCCAGCGCCTCGTCGCCTTCGGCTTCGGCCAGTTCGATCAGCTCGACCGTGCCTTCGAGGTCGCTTTCGATCTTGCGGGTGGCGGTGATGGCTGCATCGAGCTTGCGCCGCTCGCGCATGAGATCCTGCGCGGCCCTGGGATCGTTCCAGAGCGTGGGATCTTCGGCGCGGTGGTTCAGCTGGTCGAGACGCTGGAGGGCGCGATCCCAGTCAAAGAAACCTCCTCAGCAGGGCAAGGGCCTGCCTGATTTTATCGACATGGTTCTGGGCTTCTGCACGCATGGGCGGGTCTCTAGGCGCTGGAACGGCGCCGGGGCAAGTGGATTCGCCGGTTTCCCGGCGACGGGGCAAGTGGATTCGCCGGTTTCCCGGCGCCGGGCATCAGAGTTTCGGCAGGGTGACGCCGCGCTGGCCCATATATTTGCCCGCCCGGTCGGCGTAGCTGACCTCGCAAGGGGTGTCGCCCTTCAGGAACAGGAACTGGCAGGCGCCTTCATTGGCGTAGATGCGGGCCGGAAGCGGCGTGGTGTTGGAGAATTCGAGCGTGACATGGCCTTCCCACTCGGGTTCGAGCGGGGTGACGTTCACGATGATTCCGCAGCGGGCGTAGGTGCTCTTGCCCAGGCAGATGACGAGCACATCGCGCGGCACGCGGAAATATTCGACCGTGCGCGCCAGGGCGAAGCTGTTGGGCGGGATGACGCAGACATCGGCCTGGCGGTCGACGAAGCTGTCAGGCGAGAACTGCTTGGGATCGACCAGCGCATTGTCGACGTTGGTGAAGATCTTGAACTCGTTGGCGACGCGGGCGTCATAGCCATAGCTGGAGAGGCCATAGGAGATGCAGCCTTCGCGATGCTGGCGTTCGACGAAGGGCTCGATCATGCCGTCCTTCAGCGCCCGTTCGCGAATCCAGCTGTCCGGCATCACGGCCATTCGAAATCTCCCTGTTCCTGTCGAAGCGCGCTTCCTGTTGCTGCGCGCGATTGGCCGCGGATGCTTTCAAAGTCCAGCTTCGAGCGGCCTACTGGCGGATGTGGAGCACGCAGATGAGGGTGAAGAGGCGGCGGGCGGTGTCGAAATCCATTTCGACGCGGCCTTCGAGCCGTTCCATCAGCAGCTCCGCGGCGGAATTGTGGATGCCCCGGCGGGCCATGTCGATCGTTTCGATCGCGCTGGGCGAGGCGTTGCGGATGGCCTTGTAGTAGCTGTCGCAGATGGCGAAATATTCGCGCACCGTGCGGCGGAAGGGGGCAAGGCCGAGGAGGATGGTGCCGGATGCATCGCCGCCGTCTTCGGTGACGTCCATCGCGAGGCGGCCGTCCTCGACCCGCAGAAGCAGGCGCCACGGGCCGTTTCCGCCAAGCTCGACCGGGTGAAAGCTGTTGCCTTCGAGAAGGTCGAAGATGGCGACGCGGCGTTCCTGTTCGACATCGGCGTTGCGCCAGATGACGGTGCGTTCATCAAGCTCGACCGAGACGATCCTGTGATCAGACATCCGCCCAACCCTAAGCCCGCCAGCGGCGAAGGCAAGCGCCCCCGTGATGACCTGCAACAGGCGCTCGCATCAGGCGCTCGCATCAGGCGCCCGCATCAGGCGCTTGTTGCAACCATCGTTCGTGCGGGCAGCAGGCATCCGGGCGGCCTTCCGGCCCTTTCGGACGGGCGCTTCAGAAGGCCGGGCGCTTCAGAAGACCGGGTCGCTGTCGGGGCCTGCCGGCTTGTGGATCCCGCATTCGGTCTTGTCCCAGCCGCGCCAGCGGCCGGCGCGCGGATCCTCGCCCGGGCGCACGCGGCTGGTGCAGGGCGAGCAGCCGATGGAGGGATAGCCATCGGCAACCAGCGGGTGCGGCGGCAGGGCGTGGGCTGCGGCATGGGCGGCAAGCCGTTCGGCTGTCCAGTCGTGCAGGGGGTTGAGCTTGAGGCGGGGGCCATCCGCTTCGAACTGCGGCAGGGCGGCGCGGGTGCTGGACTGGTGGCTCTTGCGTCCGCTGAGCCAGAGATCGAAGCCCTTCAGTGCCGCGTCGAGCGGCTGGACCTTGCGGATTTCGCAGCAGCCATCGGGATCCCAGGACCAGCGCAGGCGGCGGGGATCGGCTTCGGCGAGGCGGGCGGGATCGGGCCGGAGCCAGCGGACATCGGTGAGGCGCAGATGGGCGGCGAGCGCCTCGGCATAGGCGAGGGTTTCGGGAAACAGCCAGCCGGTTTCGACGAAGAGCACGGGTATGTCGCGGCGGACCTGCGCCACGAGGTGGAGGAGCACCGCCGATTCCGCGCCGAAGGAGGAGACGATGGCGATCCGGCCGAACGACCGGTCGGTGAGGATGTCGGCGAGGAGGCGCTCCGTCGGCTGGCCGGCGTGGCGGGCTGCGAGGCGCGGGGCATCGCCAGCAGCCCATTGCCGGACGGGGGCATCGCCCGTTGCCGCACTGGCGCCTGGCGCCATGGTCACTCTGCCGCCCCTGCCTTGCGCGGGTGGCGCAGCGCCCATGCCGGGGCGGCGCCGTCCGTGGCCTTCTGATAGACGTGGGGGAAGCGCGCGAGGGCCGCGCGCGCGGCTTCCGGATCGAGCGGGCGGGCAGGCTGCAGCGAGCTGAAGCCGCTGCGCTTGAGGAAGACAAGCTGATCGACCGTGAGGTCGCCGATGGCGCGGATGTCGCCGGTGAAGCCCGATTCGCGCAGGATGCGCGCGGCGGAATAGCCGCGCCCGTCCCGCCAGGCAGGAAAGGCGATTCCGATCACGGCATGATTGCCGAGCCCGGCATGGGCGCGGACATCCTCTTCGGGCGCGAGCACGAGTTCGGGTTCGGCGGCCGGGTTGGCGCGATCGTCGAGCGGGAAGAGCTCAGCCATAGACGGCCTCCTTGAAGGGTGCCGCGCCGAGGCGGCGATAGGTGTCGAGGAAGCGCTCACCGGGGGTGCGCAGCCGGCGGTAGGCCGCAGTGACCTTTTCCACTGCGTCGACGACGCCATCCTCGTCGAAGCCGGGGCCGAGGATTTTCGCGAGGCTTGCGTCTTCGGCGCCGGACCCGCCGAGGAGGATCTGGTAGTTTTCGACGCCCTTCCGGTCGACGCCGAGGATGCCGATGTGGCCGGCGTGGTGGTGGCCGCAGGCGTTGATGCAGCCCGAAATCTTGATCTTCAGCTCGCCGAGATCGGATTCGGCGGGTTGCAGCCGTTCGGCGATGCGCTGGGCGACCGGGATGGAGCGCGCATTGGCGAGCGTGCAGTAATCGAGGCCGGGGCAGGCGATGATGTCGGTCGCGAGGTCGAGGTTGGCGTCGGCGAGGCCCGCCGCCACGAGGGCGTCGTAGACGGTGCGCAGGTCGGCCTTGCGGACATGCGGCAGAACGAGGTTCTGGGCGTGGGTGACGCGGATCTCGTCGAAGGCGTGACGCTCGGCGAGGTCGGCGACCGTGTCGATCTGGTCGGCCGAGGCGTCGCCGGGGATTCCGCCGACAGGTTTCAGCGAGATGTTGACGATGGCGTAGCCGGGCGCCTTGTGGGCGACGACCTGCCGTTCGACCCAGCGGGCGAAGCCGGGGTCGGAAAGATCGGGACCGGAATCCGGGCTGCTTTCGAAGGCCGGGGGGGCGAAATGGCTTGCGATGCGGTCGAATTCGGCCTGCGGGGCGTCGATCCCGAGCGCCAGCACATGGGCATGTTCGGCTTCCACCTGGGCGGCGAATTCCGCCGCGCCCAGTTCGGAGACGAGGATCTTGATTCGGGCCTTGTAGATGTTGTCCCGGCGTCCGTGGCGATTGTAGACGCGCAGGATCGCTTCCATGTAGCTGAGGAACTGGTCGGCGGGCAGGAATTCCCGGATGGCGGGGCCGACGATGGGGGTGCGGCCCATGCCGCCGCCGACGAAGACGCGGAAGCCCGTCTGGCCATCGACCTTGCGGAGCTGGAGGCCGATGTCGTGCAGGCGGACGGCGGCGCGATCGGTTTCGGATGCGATCACGGCGATCTTGAACTTGCGTGGCAGATAGCTGAATTCCGGGTGGAAACTCGACCACTGGCGCAGCAGTTCGGCCCAGGGGCGCGGGTCTTCGACTTCGTCCGCTGCGGCGCCGGCATATTGGTCGGACGAGATGTTGCGGATGCAGTTTCCGCT
>CAYMZC010000110.1:0-8638 GCA_964394815.1 uncultured Sandaracinobacter sp.
GCGATATATGGCGGCGGGGCTGGATGCCAACGCCCGGGATGAACATGGCAGCGGAACTGATCGGCTTCCTCATATATCTGCTTCAGCTGTTCATCTGGATCATCATCATCCAGGCCATTCTCAGCTGGCTGGTGGCCTTCAACGTGGTGAACACCAACAACCGGTTCGTCTATTCCCTGCTCACCGGGCTGGACCGCATCCTGAACCCGGTGCTCAGGCCGATCCGGAATGTGCTGCCGGACATGGGCGGCATCGATCTCAGCCCGCTTGTCCTCATCCTCGGCATCATGCTCGCGCAGCGGCTGCTGCAGGGCCTTGCACTGGATCTCCTGATATGACCGCAACCGGACAGATCATCGACGGAAAGGCCATCGCCGCCCGCCTGCGGGCGGATATCGCGCAACAGGTCATTGCCCGCATGGCGGCCGGCGCCCGCGCGCCAGCGCTCGCCGTGGTGCTGGTGGGCGAGGACCCGGCAAGCCAGGTCTATGTGAAGAACAAGATCGAGGCCTGCCGCCAGGCCGGAATCACCTCGATCGAGCACCGGCGGGACACCAGTCTGTCGGAAGCCGACCTGCTCGACCTCGTGGCCCGGCTGAACGCCGACCCGGCCGTCGACGGAATCCTCGTTCAGCTTCCGCTTCCGCCCCAGATCGATGCGCAGAAGGTGATTTCCGCCATTTCGCCGGAAAAGGACGTGGACGGTTTCCACCCGGTCAACGCCGGGCGCCTCGCGACCGGCCTTGACGGCTTCGTTCCCTGCACCCCGCTCGGCTGCCTCAGGCTGCTCGAGCAGACGCTGGGCGACATCAGCGGGGCCGAGGCGCTGGTCATCGGCCGCTCGAACATCGTCGGCAGGCCCATGGCCTCACTGCTGATCGGCGCATCAGCGACCGTGACGGTCGCCCATTCCCGCAGCCGCGACCTGCCGGAACTGGCCCGCCGGGCCGATATCCTGATCGCAGCCGTGGGGCGGCCGGAAATGGTGCGTGGCCACTGGGTGAAGCCGGGCGCGACCGTAATCGACGTGGGCATCAACCGCGTGGCCCGCGAAAGCGGCACCGGCACCCGGCTGGTGGGCGATGTCTGCTTCACCGAGGCCGCCGAAGTCGCCGCCCACATCACCCCGGTTCCCGGCGGCGTCGGCCCGATGACGATCGCCTGCCTTCTCGAAAACACGCTGAAGGCTGCCGCGCACTGATGAGCCTGCCCTGGGATCTCTTCATTTCGGCGCTTGTCACCCTGCTGGTCGTGATCGACCCGCCGGGCGCTGCCCCCATATTTGCCAGCCTGACGTCCGACGCGACCGACAAGGCCCGCAAGGCGATGGCCATCCGCTCGGTGCTGATCGCGTCCGCCATCCTGTTCGGGTTCGCGCTGGTGGGGGAACCGTTCCTCGGCGCCCTTGGAATCAGCCTCGATGCCTTTCGCGTGGCGGGCGGGATCATGCTGTTCCTGATCGCGGTGGACATGGTGTTCGAAAAGCGCACCAAGCGCCGCGAGGAACGGGCCCAGGAAGTGGAGGCCGAGGATGTCTCGGTCTTCCCCATGGCCATGCCCATGATCGCCGGGCCTGGCTCCATAGCGGCCGTGATGCTGCTGACGGCGCGCGCCCAGAGCATGGCCGACAGGACTGCCGTCTATCTCGCGCTCGCCCTTGTCCTGCTGCTGACCCTTGCCGCCCTTCTGGCAGCCGGCCCGATCATGCGCCGGGTGGGCGCCAAGGTCGAGGCGATGATCACCCGCCTGCTCGGCGTGATCCTGGCGGCGCTGGCCGCGCAGATCGTCATGGACGGCATAAAGGGCGCTCTGGGCTGAGCGTCGAAATCCGGGCAACCGGGCGCCCTCCCGCCGTCCCGCCCGGGCACGCGCTTCGCCGCACCCCCACCCCGCCCCCCTTGCACTTTTGTCCCTTCATGGTGACATTGCCTGCAGGCCGGACTCTTCGCCGGCCAGACAGGACGGTCAGATGCCTTCATTCTCGCGTGATCTTGAAACCACCCTTCACAATGCCCTCGCCGAGGCGAGCCGGCGCCGGCATGAATATGCCACGCTGGAGCATCTGCTGCTTGCCCTCATCGGGGATACCCACGCCTCCGTCGTGATGAAGGCGTGCGGAGTCGATCTCGACGAGCTGAGCGCCCAGGTCACCCGCTATCTCGACACCGAGCTTGGAAGCCTGAAGGCCGACAGTTCGGTCGATCCCTCGCCCACCGCCGGCTTCCAGCGCGTGGTGCAGCGCGCCATCCTCCATGTGCAGTCTTCCGGCCGCGAGGACGTGACCGGAGCGAATGTTCTTGTCGCCCTTTTTTCCGAGCGCGAGAGCCACGCCGTCTATTTCCTGCAGCAGCAGGACATGACCCGCCTCGACGCCGTTTCCTACATCAGCCACGGCATCGCCAAGGTGCCGGGCATGAGCGACCCGAAGACCCCCAAGGGCGCGGAAGAGCAGAATGAAGCGCGCGACGAGCGCCGCGGCGAACGCCAGCAGAAGGCTCCGGAATCGGCGCTGAAGCAGTTCACCGTGAACCTGAACGAGAAGGCGGCCGCCGGAAAGATCGACGTGCTTGTCGGACGCGACGCCGAGGTGGACCGGACCATCCAGATCCTCTGCCGCCGTTCCAAGAACAACCCGCTCTATGTCGGCGACCCCGGTGTCGGGAAGACGGCCATCGCCGAAGGGCTGGCGCGCAAGATCGTCGAGGGTGATGTACCCGACGTTCTGAAGCAGGCCACCATCTACTCGCTCGACATGGGCGCGCTGCTGGCGGGCACCCGCTATCGCGGCGATTTCGAGGAGCGGCTGAAGAATGTGGTGACGGAACTCGAGAAGCTGCCGCACGCGGTTCTCTTCATCGACGAGATCCACACCGTGATCGGCGCCGGGGCCACCAGCGGCGGCGCGATGGATGCCTCCAACCTGCTGAAGCCGGCGCTGTCCTCGGGTGCGATCCGCTGCATCGGCTCCACCACCTACAAGGAATTCCGCAACCACTTCGAGAAGGACCGCGCGCTGCTGCGCCGCTTCCAGAAGATCGACGTGAACGAACCGACCGTCGAGGATACGGTGAAGATCCTGACCGGCCTGAAGCCGGCCTTCGAAAAGCATCACAATGTGCGCTACACGCCCGACGCCATCCGTTCGGCGGTCGAGCTTTCGGCGCGCTACATCAATGATCGCAAGCTGCCCGACAAGGCGATCGACGTGATCGACGAAAGCGGATCAGCCCAGATGCTGCTGCCGGAATCGCGCCGCAAGCGCCTGATCGGCGTGAAGGAAATCGAGGCCGTCGTCGCCACCATGGCCCGAATCCCGCCGAAATCCGTCTCGACGGACGACAAGAAGGTGCTGGAAAACCTGGAAGGCGAACTGAAGCGCGTGGTCTTCGGGCAGGACAAGGCGATCGAGATCCTCGCATCGGCCATCAAGCTCTCTCGCGCCGGCCTGCGCGAGCCGGACAAGCCCATCGGCAACTACCTCTTTTCCGGCCCCACCGGGGTCGGCAAGACCGAAGTGGCCCGCCAGCTGGCTTCCATCCTCGGCATTCCGCTGACCCGGTTCGACATGTCGGAATATATGGAACGCCATTCCGTCAGCCGGCTGATCGGCGCGCCGCCGGGCTATGTCGGCTTCGACCAGGGCGGCCTTCTGACCGACGCCGTCGACCAGAACCCCCATTCTGTCCTGCTGCTCGACGAAATCGAAAAGGCCCACCCGGACCTCTTCAACATCCTCCTGCAGGTGATGGACAATGGCAAGCTGACCGACCACCACGGAAAGACGGTCGATTTCCGCAACACCATCCTCATCATGACGACCAACGCAGGCGCTGCGGACATGGCGCGCGAGGGCATCGGCTTCGGCGCCGGGCCGCGCGTGGGCGAGGACGAGGAGGCGATCAAGCGGCTGTTCACGCCGGAGTTCCGCAACCGCCTCGACGCCATCGTGCCGTTCGATTACCTGCCGCCGGAAATCGTCGCCCGCGTAATCGACAAGTTCATCCTGCAGCTCGAGCTTCAGCTGGCGGAGCGCGATGTCCATATCGCCCTTTCGGATGAAGCCAAGCAGTGGCTGATCGCCCATGGCTATGACCGCAGCTATGGCGCGCGCCCGCTGGGCCGCCTGATCCAGGAAACGATCAAGCGCCCGCTTGCCGACGAACTGCTGTTCGGCAAGCTGGTGCATGGCGGCGAGGTGCGGGTGCACATCCGGGATGACAAGCCGGCCTTCGAGATCAGCGCCGCCGCGCCCAAGGCCAAGGCCCGCAAGCGCAAGAAGCCCGAGGCGGCGCCCGACGCGTCCACGAGCAAATAGAGAGGGCGAATAGGGCGGACGCGTGAACCTTGCCGAAGCCTGGCCGGTGGGCGGGTTGGCGGCCGCGCCCCTGCTGGCGGCCCTGCTGCTGGCGGTGAACGGCTGGACCCTCCTTCGTTACCGGGAGGACAAGCTGCGGGCACTGCACAGGCTGCCGCGTTTGCCGGAACGTCGCCTGCTCAGGCTGGCGCTCATCGGCGGGTCGCCCGCAGCCCTGCTCGCAACAGGGCTTTTCCGCCACAAAAGGCGCAAGCCTTCCTTCATGCTTCGCCTGCGCCTCATCGCCGTGGCGCAGGCAGGCCTGTTGCTGGGCCTGGCGATTGCCGGCCTGATGACGGCTGAGGCTGGCTGAGCCCGCTTGCGCCGGGCAATATTGTATACAATATGCTGGCAAGCAGACGCCGCCCCGCAAGCGCCTGCCAGTTACGCCTGTAAGTGGCCCTTCCTCCTCAAGGGAGACCTTGCCAGCATGTCAAAAGCCGCAGACACGGCCTATGCCCGGATCCGCGCCGGAATCACCGGGGGCGAATGGCCGCCCGGGGCGCCGCTTCGCGAAGAGGAACTGGCGAACCTGTGCGGCCTGTCGCGGACCCCGGTGCGCGAGGCGCTTCGCCGGCTCGAAGCGGACCTGCTCGTCCGGCGCGGCCCCGGCGCCCGCTCCTTCGTTGCCGACTGGTCGGCAGAAGATGTGGCCGAAATGTTCGCCTTGCGGGCCATCCTCGAAGGCCATGCCGCCGCGCGCGCCGCCACCCGGATCGGCCCGGCCGCGCTCATGGCCCTGCGGGCGCACAACGCCCGGATCCTCGAATCCGTCCGCACGGGCGATGCTGCCACCTTCCTTGAGGCGAACAGCGCCTTTCACGCCCTCGTCGTGGAGGCGGCGCAATCGCCGCGCCTTGTGTCCATGCTGGCGGCGCTGGTGGAACAGCCCGTGGTGCGGCGCACGGCCGAACGCTATGACGCCCGCGCCTTCCAGCGCAGCCACGAAGAGCATGACGCCCTTCTCGAAGCCTTTGCGGCGGCCGATCCGGTCTGGGCGGAAAGCGTGATGACAGGCCATATCCGCCGCGCCTTCCACGCCTTCCGTGCGGCTTCCGCCCTGCCGCCTGCGCAGGCCGAAGCCTGAGCACGGCGCAAACATCCTTTACACACTGGGGGGTGGGCCGCGCCGCCGGCTGGCGTTAACCATGCTTTCAGACCGGGCAAACCGGCACAGTGAAAGGTCAAGGTCGCACCATGCAGCAGATGCCCGAACTCCGCTCGGAAACCGCACTCCGCCGCGCCCGCAATGCCCGCGCGGCGCTCGACAGGCTGATCGAGAACCAGCCGGAGCAGGCTCGGATGCACATGGATGAAACCATGCGCACAGCGTCCGCCGCCAACCCGGACATCGGGCTTCGCCAGGCCCGCATCGCCGCCCAGCGCAACCATCTCGAACAGCGCGCATCCGTTTTCGGCATCTTTGCCGGCGCACTCACCCTCGGGCTTCTGCTCCTTCTGTTTCTGCAGGAAGCGGCCCCGGCGGTTCTCGCCACCCGCCTGCTGGTGGCCGGGCTGGTCCTCGGCGTCATCCGCATCGCCATGCTGCCGGGCAGCAAGCTTGCCACCACCCAGATGATCGCGACTGCAGCACTCAGCCTCTATCTGCTGGGTCCGGAAGCGAATGCTGTCAGCAGCGGGATCGGCACCTGGGACCTTGCAATCCTGCTGCCCTGCTGGGGGGCGCTCGTCTTCCGCTGGCTGCAGATGCAGGACGCCCGCGCCATCGACTTCGACGAAGCCGACCTGCTGCTGGATGCCCGAGGCCTCGGCACCATGCGCGAACAGATCCGCCGCAAGCAACGCGCCATCATCTGAGAGATATCTCAGCAGCAGGATAAAGAAAAAGGGCCAGGGCGACACACGCCCCGGCCCTTTTCTGTTTCACGCCACAGCCTGTTTCAGCCGTCGGCGCGCGTCAGATCACGCCTTCCTGGCGCAGCCCGGCGATATCGTCATCGCTCAGGCCCAGAAGCTCGTGATAGACTGAATCCGTATGGGCGCCGATGGGCTGGCCCGGCCAGTTCACCTTGCCGGGCGTTGCCGAAAGCTTCGGAAACACATTCTGCATCCACAGGTTGCGGAATTGCGGATGCGCCACCTTCACCAGCGCCTCGCGGGCCTTGAAATGCGGGTCATCCAGCATGTCGGGCGCCTTGTAGATCTTTCCGGCCGGCACCCCATGGGCATCCATCAGGGCAAGCAGGCCTGCGGCGGAAAAGCCGCGCGTCCAATCGGCGATCAGCGCATCCAGTTCCGCCTGCCGCGCGCCCCGGGCATGGTGGGTGGCATAGCGCGGGTCGGTCGCCAGGTCCGGGCGCTCCATCGCTTCGCAGAGCCGTGCGAAGACACTGTCCTGGTTGGCGGCGATCAGGATTTCCCCGTCGGTGCAGGGATAGACGTTGGAGGGTGCGATTTCCGGCAGGATGGAGCCGGTCCGTTCACGTGTATAACCGCCTTCCGTATATTCCGGCACGGTCGATTCCATCATCGCCAGCACCGCTTCATAGATCGCCGAATCGACGACCTGCCCCTCGCCCGTGCGGTGGCGGTGATGCAGCGCCATCATCGCGCCAAGGCAGGCGAAGGTGGCCGCCAGCGAATCGCCGATGGAAATGCCGACACGGCTTGGCGGCGAACTCGGATCGCCTGCCAGGTTGCGGATGCCACCCATCGCCTCGCCGATGGAGCCATAGCCGGCGCGCGGCGCGTAGGGCCCCGTCTGCCCGAAGCCGGACACGCGGATCATGATGAGGCCGGGGTTCTCCGCCGCCAGCGCCTCATAGCCCAGACCCCATTTCTCCATCGTGCCGGGGCGGAAATTCTCGAGCATGAAATCCGATTTGCGCACCAGCCGGCGCAGCAGTTCCTGCCCGCGCGGGTCACGAAGGTTGAGGGTGATGGTCTTCTTGTTGCGGCCGATCACGGGATACCACACCGGCTTGCCACGTCCCCACTGGCGCATCGGGTCGCCGGCGCCGGGGTCGGACGGATCCGCCGGCGGCTCCACCTTGATCACTTCGCAGCCATGATCGGCCATCAGCTGGCCACAGAAGGGGCCTGCGATCAGCTGCCCCGCCTCGATCAGCCGCAATCCGTCCAGCGCGCCCTGTGCCATGGTGGTCCTTTCCTGCCTGCTTGCCTGTCTTGCGCGCGGGGCATATAGGCTGTGGCGTTATTTGTATACAATCCACTCCATCGCATGGCGGAGAATCCCGATGGCGCAAGCAAGCGGCGGGCATGTCCAGATCGTCGAAGTCGGCGCCCGCGACGGCCTTCAGAATGAAAAGGCCGTCATCACAACGGCCGACAAGGTCGCCCTGCTGACCCGGCTGATCGATGCCGGCGCAAGACGCCTGGAGGTTGCCAGCTTCGTCAACCCGGCGCGCGTGCCCCAGATGGCCGATGGCGAGGCGGTGATCGCCGCCCTGCCCGACCGCCCGGACGTCAGCTACATCGGCCTCGTTCTCAACAAGCGCGGCGTGCTGCGCGCGCTCGAAACACGCGAGGGCAGGCGGCGCGGCGTGGACGAGGCGGGCTGCGTGCTCGTCGCCTCCGACAGCTTCGGCCAGCGCAACCAGGGGCAGACGATCGCCGAAGGCCTGCGCGAGAACCGCGAGATGCTCCGCCTTGCCCGCGAAGGCGGGCTGGTGCCGCAGGTGACCATTTCCGCCGCCTTCGGCTGCCCGTTCGAAGGCCTGGTGCCTGCCGAGCGAATCGCCAGCCTTGCCGCCGAAATGGCCGATGCCGGCGCCGTCGAGATTGCACTTGCCGACACCATCGGCGTGGGCGTGCCGGCGCAGGTGGAGGATCTTTTCGGCCGGGTGCGCGAGGCAGCGCCGGGCGTGCGCCTGAGGGCGCATTTCCACAACACGCGCGGCACCGGCATCGCCAATGCCTGGGCGGCAGTGCGCGCCGGGGTCGCGGTGCTGGATTCCAGCCTTGGCGGGCTGGGCGGCTGCCCCTTCGCGCCACGCGCGACCGGCAACATATCGACCGAGGATCTCGTCTACATGCTCGACCGCTCAGGCGTGGAGCATGGGCTGGACATCGATGCCCTCATCGCCATTAACCACTGGTTCGAGCCGCTGATCGGCCGGCCGCTGCCTTCCATGCTGGGCAAGGCAGGCGGCTGGAGCGGCGTGCCGGCAGCGGCCTGAAGGGCGCGCGGCCATGGCCCGCCATGTCATCCTTCTGGCGGCCGGGCTTGCCGCCCTGATTGCCGCCGGCCCTTCCCGCGCCGAACTGGTGGCGCGCGGCCCGGATGGGTTCACCTCCGCAAAC
>CAYMZC010000111.1:0-4682 GCA_964394815.1 uncultured Sandaracinobacter sp.
GTTCTCAGCCTTGTCGATCTGCACACGCCGCGGCTGGTCTGGCGCTATTCCCGCATGGATTTCGCCGCCATGGCCGCCACCATCGGCATCACGCTTCTGGCCGGGGTGGAACCGGGGGTTATCGCGGGCGTCGTCGTCAGCCTCGCGCTGTTCCTGTGGCGCTCCGCCCGGCCGCATGCCGCCGTGGTGGGCCGGGTTCCGGGCACCGAGCATTTCCGCAACGTCAAGCGCCACAAGGTGCTGACCGACCCGCGCATCCTCACCATCCGGGTGGACGAATCCCTCAGCTATCTGAATGCCCGCTGGCTCGAGGATTATGTGATGGCGGAAGTGACCAGCCACCCCGAGCTTCGCCACCTCATCCTCATGAGCTCGGCCGTGAACGCAATCGATGCCTCCGCCCTCGAAAGCCTGGAAGCGATCAACCACCGCCTCGCGGATGCCGGTGTCACCTTCCATCTTTCGGAAGTGAAAGGCCCGGTGATGGACGCGCTGCATCGTTGCCACTTCCTCGAACAGCTGACAGGCGAGGTCTTCCTGTCGCAGAACGACGCCTTCTCGAGCCTGCTCGAACGTGCAGAGGCCGAGGCGACGCCGGCCCCCCGGCCGGACCTGTGGCTGGCGCGGGGCCTGATCTGAGGCCTGTTGCCGCACGCAGCAACGGCAACGGAAAAGGCCCGGCCCCTTTCGGGACCGGGCCTTCGATATCCGCCGGCAATCGCCTCAGGCGAGGTCGAACCGGTCCGCGTTCATCACCTTCGTCCAGGCGGCGATGAAGTCCTGCACGAACTTCTCGCGGCTGTCGTCCTGGGCATAGACTTCAGCATAGGAGCGCAGGATCGAATTGGACCCGAAGACAAGGTCGACCCGCGTTGCCATCCACTTCACGGCGTCGGTCTTGCGGTCGCGGATCTCGTAGAGATTCCCGCCAGCGGGCACCCAGCGCCAAGCCATGTCGGTCAGGTTGACGAAGAAATCATTGGTGAGCGTGCCGGGGCGGTCGGTGAAGACCCCGTGCCGCGTGCCGCCATGGTTGGCGCCAAGGACACGCATGCCGCCGACAAGGACGGTCATTTCCTTCGCCGTCAGGCCCATGAGCTGCGTGCGGTCGAGGAGCATTTCCTCGGGCGTGACGACATAATCCCGCTTCAGCCAGTTGCGGTAGCCATCGGCCAGCGGCTCCAGCGGCTCGAAGGAGTCCGCATCCGTCATGGCATCGGTCGCGTCGCCACGGCCGGGGGCAAAGGGCACGGTCACGTCATGGCCAGCAGCCTTCGCCGCCTGCTCGATCCCGACATTGCCAGCGAGCACGATCACATCGGCGATGCTCGCCCCGGTTTCGGCCGCAATGCCTTCCAGCACCGCCAGCACACGCGACAGGCGGGCCGGCTCATTGCCTTCCCAGTCCTTTTGCGGGGCAAGGCGGATGCGCGCGCCATTGGCGCCACCCCGCATGTCGGAGCCGCGGAAGGTGCGCGCGCTGTCCCAGGCGGTCGAGACCATCTCGGCGATGGCAAGGCCGCTGGCCGCGATGCGCGCCTTCACGCCATCCACGTCATAGCCGGTGGGGCCGGCAGGCACGGGATCCTGCCAGACGAGATCTTCTGCCGGGACGTCAGGGCCGACATAGCGCGTCTTCGGACCCATGTCGCGGTGGGTCAGCTTGAACCAGGCGCGGGCGAACACCTCCGAGAAATAGGCCGGATCCTTGTGGAAACGCTCGGAGATGGCGCGATAGGCAGGGTCCATCTTCATCGCCATGTCCGCATCGGTCATGATCGGATTGTGGCGGATCGAAGGATTCTCGGCATCGACGGGCTTGTCCTCCTCGCGGATGGAGACAGGCTCCCACTGCCAGGCGCCGGCGGGGCTCTTCTTCAGTTCCCACTCATGGTTCAGCAGCATGTCGAAATAGCCATTGTCCCAGCGGGTCGGGTGCGTAGTCCATGCCCCCTCGATCCCGCTGGTGACCGTGTTGCTGCCAATGCCGCGCGCCTTGTGATTCATCCAGCCAAGGCCCTGCTCCTCGAGGTCGGTGCCTTCGGGGGCCGGACCCAGCAGGGCGGCATCGCCATTGCCATGGCATTTACCGACCGTGTGGCCACCGGCGGTGAGAGCCACGGTTTCCTCGTCGTTCATGGCCATGCGGGCAAAGGTGATCCGCACGTCATGGGCGGTCTTCAGCGGGTCGGGCTTGCCGTCGACGCCTTCCGGGTTGACGTAGATGAGACCCATCATCACCGCAGCCAGCGGGTTTTCGAGATCGCGCTCGCCGGAATAGCGGCTGTTCTCGCTGCCGCTGGGGGCGAGCCACTCCTTCTCGGAGCCCCAGTAGATGTCCTTTTCCGGGTGCCAGATGTCTTCGCGGCCAAAGGCGAAGCCATAGCTTTTCAGCCCCATGGATTCATAGGCGATGGTGCCAGCGAGGATGATCAGGTCGGCCCAGCTGATGCGGTTGCCGTATTTCTTCTTGATCGGCCACAGAAGCCGGCGCGCCTTGTCGAGATTGGCATTGTCCGGCCAGGAACTGATCGGCGCGAAGCGCTGGTTGCCGGTGCCGCCGCCACCACGGCCATCCGCGATTCGGTAGGTGCCGGCCGAATGCCAGGCCATGCGGATCATCAGGCCGCCATAATGGCCCCAGTCGGCAGGCCACCAGTCCTGGCTGTCGGTCATCAGGGCGCGCAGGTCACGCTTCAGCCCTTCGACATCGAGCGTCTTCAGCGCCTCGCGATAGTTGAAATCCGGCCCGAGCGGATTGGTCTTGCTGTCATGCTGGTGCAGGATGTCGAGATTCAGCGCCTTGGGCCACCAGTGCATCTGATCCGATCCCATGCTGGTGCTTCCGCCATGCGCGACCGGGCATTTTCCGGATTGCTGCGTCACCTGTCGTCATCTCCCGCCAAAATCATTCCAGAAGTCTGCGACCGGCTGGCCGCTTCCAGAGACAGTCTAGGCACAGGGCGGTTACAGTCCAGCGAAACAGGCCGAAGACTTTGATCGACTGACCCGATGGGCAAGCCTGTGGAGAGGGCGCGGAATGGCGGGACAGGCGAAGAGTGGACGAAGCCTGACACCCCGCGCCACCCGGTGAGGGCCGGGAACATGCAACAGAATGTTCGGAGGAGAGACTGGAGCGGGCGAAGGGATTCGAACCCTCGACTTCAACCTTGGCAAGGTTGCGCTCTACCCCTGAGCTACGCCCGCTCGCTGGTGAGACCAGCCCTGAAATCCCGTTTCCGGGGCTCCGAGGCCGGAGAGCATCTCGTCGCGGTCTTGCCGCGTCGGGGGGCGTTAGACGAGTCGCGCCGGGGTTGCAAGCCCCTTCCATCATGAAGCGATGCACCCCATATGTATTTTACGATTTTTCCACCCTACGGAGACAAAATTGGCCAGCCTTTCCATGTCCGCCGACGAGCGCGCCGCGATCGAAGCCTTTCGCCGTGACGCCATCGAAGCCTCGATCGACAAGCTTGTCCTTGTCCGCTTCACCGCCGACTGGTGCGGCCCGTGCAAGCAGCTCGGACCGCTGATCGACAAGCTGGTGTCCGAAGCCGGGCCGCGCGTGGCGCAGGTGGTGGTGGATGTGGACCGGCAGCCCCTGATCGCCTCGCAGTTTCGCGTGCAATCGGTGCCCACGGTCTATGCGATGGTCGGCGGGCAGCCGGTCGATGGCTTCGTCGGCGCCAAGACAGAGCGTGAAATCAAGGGCTTCATCGAGAAGCTGGTCGCCACCCTCCCGCCCGAGGAAGGCGAGGACAATCTCGACGCCATCGTCGAGGCCGCCAATGCCCTGCTCGCCGCCGGAGAAACGGATCAGGCAGCCCAGGCCTTTGCGGCGCTGGCACGCGAAGCGCCCGAACGCGCCGACGTGATCGCGGGGCTTGCCCGCGCGCTCATCGCCCGTGGCGATCTCGATGGTGCTGAAGCAGCCCTCGGCACGCTCGCGGACGACAGCAAGGACCAGTCCCTCATCCAGGCCCGCGCGGCGCTGGATCTGGCCCGGGCGGCAGCCCCCGCTGGCGAGCTTGCCGAACTCGAATCGCGGATCGCCGCCGACCCGGCCGACCATGAAGCCCGGCTGGCGCTTGCCAACGCCCTTTTCGCGGCGGGCAAGCAGGATCTGGCGGCAGAACAGCTTCTCGGCTCGATCGCCATCGACCGGGACTGGAACGAAGGCGCGGCGCGCGCCCAGCTTCTGAAGTTCATCGATGCCGTCGGCTTCGGCGACCCCTGGTCGATCGGTATACGCCGCAGGCTTTCGTCGATCCTGTTCGCATGATTCAGCCGCCCGTCAGCATGGCCGAACTTCCGGGGCGGGTCCGCCTGTTCCCGCTTTCGGGCACGATCCTGCTGCCGCGCGCGGTCCTGCCGCTCAACATCTTCGAGCCGCGTTACCTGGCCATGGTGCGCGACGCCATGGCCGGTGACCGCCTGATCGGCATGGTGCAGCCTGTCACCGGCCTGCCCGAAAAGCGGCCGGAGCTTTACGATGTCGGCAGCATCGGCCGGATCACCCAGTTTTCCGAGACCGGCGACGGGCGCTACCTGATCTCGCTGACAGGAATAGCCCGCTTCCGGATCGTCGGGGAATTGCCGGTCACCACGCCCTACCGCCAGGCAGAGGTGGATCATGCCGCCTTCGCAGCCGACTGGGAACCTGCTGCCCCGCTTGCCGCCCC
>CAYMZC010000111.1:4692-8558 GCA_964394815.1 uncultured Sandaracinobacter sp.
ACTATCTCGACAGGCTGGACCTTTCGGCGGACTGGGATGCCGTGAAATCGGCCGATGACGAAAGCCTCGTCAACACGCTGAGCCTTGTCTGCCCCTTCCAGCCAGCCGAAAGGCAGGCGCTGCTGGAAGCCCCGGCCCTTGCCGATCGCACCGAAACCCTGACCACCCTGATGCAGTTTGCACCCGGCCCCGATCAGGATGAAACGCTGCAATGACAGGCACGCAACAGCCCGATCCGACGCTGCTGGCGCTGCTGTTGTGCCCGGTGTCGCGCGGCCCCCTCACCTTCCTGCCGCAGGAGGGGGTTTTCGTTTCCGGGCACGCGGGCCTTGCCTATCCGCTAAAAGAGGGCGTGCCCGTTCTTCTGGCGGAAGCAGCCATGCCCTGGCCGCCCGCCCGGCAGGAAGCCGGCAGGCCTGCCTAGCCCAGTTCCCCGCGCAGCAGCGGCGGCAGATCTCCTGCTTCGCCGCGCGCGATCTTCATGAAGGCCCGGCGCAGCGATGGCAGCCGGTTGACTGCTGCAAGGCCGGTGGTGCGGATGGCCTGTGCCGCGCGGCCGGGAATGCCGAACAGGCGGGCAAGGCCATCAGTGGCGAAGGCGGTAGTGAAATTGTCGGCGCGCCGCCAGCGCTCGTAGCGCCGGGCAACATCGGGGTGGCCGAGGTCGAGGCCGATCCGGGCAGAGGATGACAGCACTTCGGCAAGCGCCGCGACATCGCGCAGGCCCATGTTGAGCCCCTGCCCGGCAATCGGGTGGATGCCGTGCGCTGCATCCCCGACAAGGATCAGCCGTTCCGCCCAATAGCGTTCCGAATGATGCAGCCCCAGCGGATAGCTCTGCGCGGGCGCGATCAGCTCCAGCTTGCCGAGAAAGCCGCCCATGCGCTTTTCCGCCTCATGCGCGAGGGCGCGCGCAGACAGCGCCATGACGCCCGCCGCATCCGCGTTGCGCACCGTCCACACCAGCGCCGAGCGATGGCGGCCATCGGGCAGGTCGGTCATGGGAAGCTGGGCGAAGGGGCCATCCGAATAGAAGAGTTCGGACGCGACATTGTCATGCGGCCGTTCGTGCGAAAGCATCGTCACGATGGCGGTGCCGTCATATTGCCAGCGGGCGCCTCTTATGCCGGCCTGCCGCCGCAACATGCTCTGCCGCCCGTCGCAGGCCAGAATCACGGGGGCATGAAGCCGGCGCCCGTCTTCCAGCAGTACAGACGCGCGGTCCGCGCCACGCTCCACGCTTGCGATGCTGGCCGGGGCGAACAGCTGGATGCGGCTTTCGGCGCGCAGCTTTTCCAGAAGCCCGCCGCGCAGCGCCCGGTTTTCCAGCATGATGCCCAGCGGCTCGGCCGGTTCGGCCTCGGCGCTGTCGAAGTGCAGATGGCGGGGCGAAAGCCCGTCCGTCACGCGGATGGCGCGTATGGGGCAGCCCTGCTGGTCAAGCAGGTCGCCCAGCCCCAGCACCCGCAGCATCCGCGCGGTGGACGAGGCTATGGCCGAGGCGCGACCGTCGAATGCCGGCGCCATGTGCGCATCCGGGTCGGCGCGTTCGATCACGGCGACGTCGAGATCATGCGCGGCCAGGGCCAGAGCGAGGGCAAGGCCGACAAGGCCCCCTCCCACGATCAGGGCATCATGGCTGGCGTCTTCGGGCCTGTCCTTTTCAGGGCGGGTCTCAGGGCTTGCGTCGGGCTTGCTGGTCATCCCTTCCTGATAGACCGCCAGGGCGGCTTGCCCAAGTGCTTCCGCGCGGCTGCGACGACAGAGGGCAAGCCCAAATTTCAGGCAGCCGCGCCGGCCGCCCTCAAAATCTGCCCCCTTTTCAGGCAGGCACTCAATGGTGCCACGCGCCCGCCCCCTGCTCTCAAGGTTGGCACAAAACTTGAATAGGATGTTTCCGGGTGCCAACCGGCTCCTGTGCTCGCTTCGAGGCCTCTGGTCTCATTCCCTTCATGGCCCGGACAAACCCTGTCCGGGCCATTTTTTTGCCTGCCTCCGCGCAAGGCGGAAAAATCGCCCGCCAAAGGGCGCGGAAGCCTGCGGCACATATCAGGAACATGCGCTTGACCTGCCCTGCCCTGAAAAGGCATTGGTGCAAGAGGCCCGGCCCAGCGGCCCGGCATTGCCCGCATGGCGCGCGAAACGGAGGATCCGGTGGCGACATCCACGCAATCGCTGATGGACGCGGCGCCCTGGCGGCGCGCCGAGGGCAGCCATGAAGGCGGACGCACCGGCCGCGCCCTGCGCCTTGCCGGCCGCATGCTGCTCGGGCTCTTCCTCTTCGGCCTCGGGCTGCTGCTTGCCGGCGCGCTCATCAGCCACCGTCCTGAGGATCCCTCCTTCAACAGCGTGACCGAAGCCGCCCCTGCAAACCTCGCGGGAAGCGTCGGTGCCCATGTCTCCGATCTGCTGCTTCAGGGCTTCGGCCTTGCCGCCGTCCTGTCCGTGCCGATCTTCCTTGTCTGGGGGGTGCGCATTCTGTCGGGCTGGCCCGTCCGGCAGTCCCGTGCCGCCCTTCTGCGCACGGCGGGGGCGATCATCATCGCCGCCATTGCCCTGGGGCTCGCCTGGCCGGCGCCCATCGGCGCGCTCGATGCGGGCGCGGGCGGCGTTGTCGGCCATGCCGCCGCAAAGGCGATGGCGGCCCTGCCGTGGCCCGAAGGCTTCGACCCGGCTTTCGCCAGCCTCGGCGCCGCGCTTGTCTTCGGCCTGGGCGCCATCGCCCTGTTCATATGGGGGCTGGGGCCCGACCGGGCAGAACTTGCAGCCTTCGCCCGCCTGACCGGCTGGAGCAGAAGCGGCCCTGAACGCGCTGACCGGGGAAGCGCGGATCGGGAAGAAGCCGCCTCCACGGACGATGCTGGTGGCCGCGACCGGGAAAGCGAACGCGCCATCGCGCGCCCCACGGATGGCAAGGCCCGGCGCAACCCGCCGCCACCGCCAGAAGCGGAAGCGACGACACGGCGGATCATCGGCCCGGCGCCGCGCCCGCAGCCCACGCGCGAGCGGCCCGACCGGCAGCCTGCCCTGCAACTGGGTGACAGGCCCGACCTGCCGCCACTCGATCTTCTGAACCCGCCCCCGCGCCAGAGCGAGGCCCGGCTCGACGAGGCGGCGCTGGAGCAGAATGCGCGGCTGCTCGAATCGGTGCTCGAGGATTTCAGCGTGAAGGGCAGGATCGTCGGGCTGGCGCAGGGACCTGTCGTCACGCTCTACGAGCTTGAGCCGGCACCGGGCATCAAGGCCAGCCGGGTCATCGGCCTCGCCGACGACATCGCCCGTTCCATGTCGGCCGTTTCGGCGCGCGTCGCAGTCATTCCCGGGCGCAATGTCATCGGGATCGAGCTGCCCAACATGAAGCGGGAAATGGTCTCGCTGTCCGAACTGCTCGCCTCCGAAAGCTTCCAGGCGTCATCCGGCACGCTGCCGATGATTCTCGGCAAGGACATTTCCGGAAGCCCCGTTGTCGCCGATCTCGCGCCCATGCCGCACCTGCTGATTGCCGGCACCACCGGATCGGGCAAGTCGGTCGGGCTCAACGCGATGATCCTGTCGCTGCTCTACCGGCTTCGCCCGGACCAGTGCCGCATGATCATGATCGATCCGAAGATGCTGGAACTCAGCGTCTATGACGACATTCCCCATCTGCTCGCCCCGGTGGTGACAGACCCGCCAAAGGCGATCCGCGCGCTCAAATGGGCGGTGGAGCAGATGGAGGAGCGCTATCGCAACATGGCGCACATCAATGTGCGCTCGCTGTCAGGCTACAATGAGCGGGTGCGCGAGGCGCTGAAATCGGGCAAGCCCTTCACCAAGCGGGTCCAGACCGGCTGGGACGAGGAAGGCAAGCCCGTCTTCGAGGATGT
>CAYMZC010000112.1:0-8482 GCA_964394815.1 uncultured Sandaracinobacter sp.
AACCCCAGGCCCCGGCCCCGATCGACGAGGCGCAGACGGTCGCGCCCGCCGAGCCGGTCGGCTCCACGGCGCTGCCCGGAAGCCAGGCCGATCTCATCGCCTCGGCCGGATCGGACACCATCTACTTCGGCTTCGACAGCTATGGCCTCGACGAGGCGGCGCGGCTGATCCTTGGCAGCCAGTCCGAATGGATGGTGCGCAACCCCGATGTGCGCGTGACCATCGAAGGCCATGCCGACGAGCGCGGCACGCGGGAATACAACCTCGCGCTGGGCGAGCGGCGGGCCAATGCGGCCAAGAATTTCCTTGCGGCGCAAGGCGTCGATACCGCGCGGCTGTCGATCATCAGCTATGGCAAGGAACGCCCGGCCGTCGATGGCTCCGGCGAGGATGCCTGGGCGCGCAACCGCCGCGCCGTGACCGTCGTCGTCGGGAGCCGTTGATGTCCGTCAGGCCCTGGCGCGACATTCATCGTCGCAAGTCCCGGCAGATCATGGTGGGCAAGGTGCCCGTGGGCGGGGATGCACCCATTTCCGTCCAGACCATGACGAATACGCCGACGGAGGATGCGGTCGCAACCATCGACCAGATCCGCCGCTGCGAGGAGGTGGGGGCGGACATCATCCGTGTCTCCTGCCCGACCGAGGATGCAACCAGGGCCTTCCGGCAGATTGCGAAGGCAGCGCGCGTGCCGCTCGTTGCCGACATCCATTTCCACTACAAGCGCGCCCTCGAGGCGGCGGATGCCGGCGCGGCCTGCCTGCGGATCAACCCGGGCAACATCGGCAGCCCCGAGCGGGTGAAGGAAGTGGTGCGCGCGGCCAAGGCCAATGGCTGTTCCATCCGCATCGGGGTGAATGCCGGCAGCCTCGAAAAGCATCTGCTTGAAAAATATGGCGAGCCTTGCCCGGAAGCGCTGGTCGAAAGCGCCTTCGAGCATGCGAAGCTTCTGGAAGATGCGGATTTCCACGCGTTCAAGATCTCGGTGAAGGCGTCCGACGTGTTCCTTGCCGTTGCGGCCTACAACGAACTGGCCGCCCGCTCGGACTATCCCCTGCATCTCGGCATCACCGAAGCGGGCGGGCTGATCGGCGGAACGGTCAAATCCTCCATCGGACTTGGCATGCTGCTGTGGGGCGGGGTGGGGGATACCATCCGCGTCTCGCTTTCGGCCGAGCCGGAGGAAGAGGTGAAGGTTGGCTACCATATCCTGAAATCGCTCGGCATCCGGGCGCGGGGTGTGAAGATCGTTTCCTGCCCCTCCTGTGCGCGGCAGGGGTTCGATGTGATCCGCACGGTCGAACTGCTGGAAAAGCGGCTGGCGCACATCACCACGCCCTTGTCGCTTTCGGTTCTGGGATGTGTGGTGAACGGGCCGGGGGAAGCGCGCGAAACCGACATCGGCCTGACCGGCGGCGGCAATGGCCGCCACATGGTCTATCTGTCCGGCGTGACGGACCACCAGATCGACGATGCCGGCGTGGTCGATCATATCGTGGCGCTGGTCGAGGCGAAGGCTGCCGAGATCGAAGCCGCAAAGCCCGTGGAAAGCGCGCAGGCCGCTGAATGAGGGCTTTTGCATGACAGCCGAGATCCGGGCGGCGACGCCCGATGATGCCGCCCATGTGCTAGCGCTCGTGCGTGCGCTTGCCGCCTATGAGAAGGAAGCGGACAAGGTGAAGATGACCGAGCCCGGTTGCCGCAAGGCGCTGGCCGAAGGTCATGTGCGGGCGCTGCTTGCCTTCGCCGGCGATGAGCCTGTGGGCATGGCGCTTTATTTCTTCAATTTTTCCAGCTGGACGGGCAGGCGTGGCCTGTTCCTCGAGGATCTGTTCGTCGCCCCCCAATGGCGCGGTCATGGCCTTGGCCTCGCGCTGCTGAAGCGCCTTGGGGCGCTGGCGGTTTCCATGGATTTCGGCCGCATGGAGTGGAACGTGCTGGACTGGAACAACAGCGCCAAGGGCTTTTACGAGAAGCTGGGCGCCCGCCATGCCACCGGCTGGGAGACATGGCGGCTCGAAGGCGATGCGCTTGCGGCCTTCGGGGCGGGCTGATGGCGTGGCTGTTCCTGCTGCTGGCCGGAATTCTCGAAGTCGGCTTCACCACCTGCCTCAGATTGTCCGACGGGTTTCGCAACCCCTGGTGGTCGGCCGGCTTCTTCCTGTCGGCCGGGCTGAGCTTCATTCTGCTGGAGCGCGCCCAGCGGGTCATTCCGCTGGGAACGGCCTATGCCATCTGGGTCGGCATCGGGGCCGCGGGCACGGCGCTTGTCGGCATGTGGCTGTTTCACGAGCCGCTGGAGTCGCTGCGGCTGGCGTTGCTGGCGGTGCTGGTGGCGGCGATCATCGGGCTGAAGCTGGTGAGCCCGGCCTGAGCTGGCGCTTTGCGCGAAGCCGCATGGCCTGCTAGGCGGCGCGCCATGACCGAGAGGACCAAAGTGAAAGCCCCCGCAAAGCCGCAGGCGGTGCGCGGCATGCAGGATTTCCTGGGCGAGGAGGCTGCCCGCTTCGAACATGTGGTGGACCGGTTCCGCGATGTGGCGCGGCGCTTCGGCTTTCGCCGCGTGGACGTTCCGGTGGTGGAGTTCACCCAGGTCTTCGCCCGGACCCTGGGCGAAACGACCGATGTCGTCTCGAAGGAGATGTACAGCTTCGAGGACCGCAACGGCGAATCGCTGACCCTGCGGCCCGAATTCACCGCCGGAATCTGCCGCGCCTTCATCTCCAATGGCTGGCAGCAGTTCGCGCCGCTGAAGCTGGTGACGCACGGGCCGCTCTTCCGCTACGAGCGCCCGCAGAAGGGGCGCTACCGCCAGTTCCACCAGATCGACGCCGAAGTTCTGGGCGCCGCCGAGCCAGCCGCCGATGTCGAACTCATCGCCTTTGCCGACCTGCTGCTCAGGGAGCTGGGAATCGCGGGCGTCACGCTGCAGCTGAACACGCTGGGCGATGCCGAGACGCGGGACGCCTGGCGGGACGGGCTGGTGAAGCATTTTTCGGCCCACGCCGATGCGCTTTCGCAAGACAGCCGCCGGCGGCTCGAAACCAACCCCTTGCGGATCCTCGATTCGAAGGAACCGCAGGACCGGCCGCTGGTGGAAGCCGCGCCCGCAATCGACGATTTCATGAGCACAGAGGCGGGCGCCTTCTTCGAAGCGGTTGCGAAGGGGCTGCAGGCAAGCGGCGTCGATTTCATCCGCCAGCCCCGGCTGGTGCGCGGCTTCGACTATTATCGCCATACGGCCTTCGAATTCGTGAGCGATGCGCTGGGCGCGCAGGCGACGGTGATCGGCGGCGGTCGCTATGACGGGCTGGTGGAAGCCATGGGCGGCCCGCCAACCCCGGCTGTTGGCTGGGCGGGCGGAATCGAGCGGCTGATGATGCTGACGGCCCTGCCGGAGGCGGAGCGTCCGCTGGTCGCCGTGATCCCCGAAACGGCCGAGGCCGAAGCCGAAGCGCTGCGGATCGCCCAGACCCTGCGCGCCAAAGCTGCTGTGGTTGCCCAGTCCTACAAGGGCAATGCGCGCAAGCGGGCCGAGCAGGCGGCCCGGCAGCAGGTGCAGATGATCCTCTATGTGCAGGATGCGGAAAGGCGCGCATCGAGCCTGAAGCTGGTGGACCGTGTGAAGGACGGGGACGAGGGCGAACGTGCTCGTCAGGCTGCGGTTTTCGGACGCTTGCCGGATGATTATGCGATGCTTTCGGGCGGAAACGAAAAGCCGGGCCAATGATCGCGCTTTCCGATCAGCGGCTGGCGCAGATTGTCCAGCGGCACGATGCTCTGTCGTCCGAGATGGCGAACCCCGCGCTCGCACCCGAGCGTTTTGTTGCCCTGTCACGGGATTATGCCGAGCTGACACCGGCCGCCGATGCCGCGCGGGCGGTGATCGCCATGCGGCGCGAACGCGCTGACCTGGAGGCGCTGTCGGCCGATCCGGCAACCGATGCCGACATGCGGGCGATGGCCGCTGATGAGCTGGACGAGCTGAAACAGCGTCTGCCCGATGTCGAGCGCGCGCTGGCCATTCAGCTGCTGCCCAGGGATGCCGCCGATGCGCGGCCTGCCATCCTTGAAATCCGCGCCGGGACTGGCGGCGATGAAGCGGCCCTGTTCGCCGGCGACCTCGCGCGCATGTACCAGCGCTATGCCGAACTGCGCGGCTGGCGGGTCGAGGTGATGAGCGCTTCGGCCGCCGAGCTTGGCGGCTTCAAGGAAATCGTCATGAGCGTGACGGGCGAGGGGGTTTTCGCCCGGCTGAAGTTCGAAAGCGGTGTCCACCGCGTGCAGCGCGTGCCGGTGACGGAAGCGGGCGGCCGCATCCATACTTCGGCCGCCACCGTCGCGGTCCTGCCTGAAGCCGAGGATGTCGATGTCCACATCGACGACAAGGATCTGCGCATCGACGTCTTCCGGTCATCAGGCCCGGGCGGCCAGTCGGTCAACACCACGGATTCCGCCGTGCGCATCACCCACCTGCCGACCGGGCTGGTGGTGAGCCAGCAGGACGAGAAGAGCCAGCACAAGAACAAGGCCAAGGCGATGAAGGTGCTTCGCGCCCGCCTTTACGAGCTGGAACGCGAAAAGCTGGCGAGCGCGCGCTCTGCCGACCGGCGGGCCATGGTCGGCTCGGGCGACCGGTCGGAGCGCATCCGCACCTATAATTTCCCCCAGGGCCGCGTGACCGATCACCGCATCAACATGACCCTGCACCGGCTGCCGGAAATCCTCGAGGGGCCGGGGCTGGAGGAACTGATCTCGGCGCTGGTCGCCGAGGACGAGGCCGCCCGTCTTGCCGCACTCGATGCGGGCTGACGCCTCGCCCGTGGATCTGCCCGAAACTGGCGACGCCCTCATGCTGCTTCGGGCCGCTGCCGCTGCCTTGCCGGGGGATACGCCGCGCCTCGATGCCGAGCTTCTGCTGGCCTCGGCCCTCGGCATGGGTCGCATGGCGATGCTGGCGTCACGCCCGCTGGTATCCGATGCCGTTCGCAAGCATTTTGCCGCGCTTCTCGTGCGCCGGGCCGCCCATGAGCCGGTGGCCCATATTCTGGGCGAGCGGGAATTCTGGTCGCTTCCGCTCAAGGTGACGAGGGACGTGCTGGTGCCGCGCCCGGACAGCGAGACGCTGATTGTCGATGCGCTGGCGGCCCGCGCTGGCCGCCCGCCGGCCAGCATCCTCGACCTTGGAACCGGTAGCGGGGCCTTGCTTCTGGCAGCGCTCAGCGAATGGCCGCAGGCGACGGGGCTGGGGATCGACCGCTCGGAGGCAGCCCTGGCCGTGGCACGCGCCAATGCCGAAGCGCTCGGCTTTGACGGGCGCGCGCGGTTCCGGGCCGGGGACTGGGCATCCGGGCTGGATGGTCGCTTCGACCTTATCCTGTGCAACCCGCCCTATGTGCCCGAGGGTGAAATATTGATGCCCGATGTCGCGCTGCATGAGCCGGCGGGCGCGCTTTATGGCGGGCCGGACGGGCTTGACCCCTATCGCTTGCTGTTTCCCGATCTCGGGCGCATCCTGGCTGCCGATGGTGTGGCGATCTTCGAGTTCGGGGCCAGTCAGGCAGAGGCGCTTGCAGCTCTTGCCTCTCAATCCGGCCTTGCTTCCCATGTGGCGTGCGATCTTGCCGGTCGGCCGCGCGCGCTTCGCCTCTGGTTTCCGAATGGGCTTGGCAAGGCAGCCGCTACGCACTAGATGGAAAGAGCAGCGCAGCCGGTAGGAGCCGAGCGGCCCTGCCCCCAACATGCCATCAGGTGTCAGCCGCCCGAAGATCGGGCAGTATAAACCGGCAGGCTGGAAGTGGCATGGCAGCATGCGGAAACGCTCCGCCCTGACCTCGCGGACCATGGATGACCTGCCGGTTTTCCCTTGGTTTCCTAATGGTTTGGTCTGGGGATGGCGCATGCATGGCAATGCGTTGCATCACGAGAAGGACGATCGGAAACCTATGCAGAACAGGCAGAGCGGGCGCAGGCGTCGCGGTAGCGGCGGAGCCAACCCTCGCCCGATGGGCCAGCCCATGGGCGGTCAGGGTGCGAACCGGCTCGAAGTCCGGGTTCGCGGCAACGCCCACCAGCTTCTCGAAAAATACAAGCAGCTCGCCCGGGATGCCCACCAGTCCGGCGACCGCGTGGCGACCGAATATTATCTTCAGCACGCCGATCATTATTTCCGCGTGCTGAATGACACCCGAATCCGCCAGGAAGAGATGCGCGCCCGCAGAGGCATGTTCGACCAGTATGAGGAAGACATGACGGGCGGCGAGGCGGACGCCCAGAACAGTGGCGACGGAAATGAGGAAAGCGGCGAGCCCCAGGCGGATCGTGCGCGCCCCGACCGCCCCGAGCGGCAGGATCGGGACCGCCGCCAGCGTGACGGCGGCCGCGCCGAGCGCGGGGAGCGCACCGACCGCCCCGAGCGTGCAGAGCGCCCCGAGCGGGAGGAGGGCGATGGTGGCCGTCGTCAGCGTGCCCGCCACGATGAGCAGACAGGGGAACGCGACACGCAGGCTCCCGAATCGCGGCGTGTTCGCCCGCGTGCGGCCGTCCAGCCCGTGAGCGACGGCGAAGCCGCGCTGGTCGCCTTTGGCGGTGTGCCCGTGCGCGAGGATAGCCAACGCGATGATGCCGGATCCGCAGCCGTGGCGCCGCGCGAAGCCGAAGCGGTCGCCGAGGAAGAGCCCGCGCCGCGCAAGCGTCCGCGCGGCCGTCCGCGCAAGGTCGAGGCGACACCCGTCGACGGCTGAGCGTCGCGTCTGCCAGCACAGTTACTGGCGCGGAGGGCGCATTGAGCGGCAAGCCGGAACCGTCCGTCCAGGTGCCGGAAGGCTTCGATAGCCTTGCAGCCGCCGAAGCCATGCTGTGGCGCCGGCTGGAGCATGCCCTGTCTGATCGTGGCGCACCCTGGCGCACCCCTGTTCTTGCCACCGTTCGTGAGGATGGCGCCGCTGATGCGCGCACTCTGGTGCTGCGCGCGGTCGATGCCTCGGCACGGCGGCTCATGGTCCACAGCGATTCCCGTGCCGGGAAGCTGCGAGACATTGCCGCCCAGCCGCGCGTGACCATGGTCTTCTACGATCCCGGAGCGCAGCTTCAGGCGCGCCTGCACGGAATAGCGAATGTCGTTGATGCAGGGCCCCTCGTGAAGGCTGCATGGGCGCGTGTACCAGATGCAGCGCGGCGGAATTACCGTGGCATGCTGCCGCCGGGGGCTGCCCAGCCCGGGCCTATGGCATCGCTCTCAGGATCGGGCGAAGAGAATTTCGCCTTGATCGGGGTGCAGGTTTTCGAGGCCGATCTGCTGTGGGTCGGGAATGCGGCGCATCTGCGCTGCCGGTTCCGCTGGCCGGCCCATGGTGACACTGAAGCGGCGTGGGTCAGCCCCTGAGGCGAGGCTGGCCGGATTTCACGGGCGCTCGATATCGTCGATGGACTCGGGCGCGTCATCCGCGCCGCTTGCATGCGAGAAGAAGACAAGCCCCATGAGGGCTGCCGCCAGCATCAGCGAGCCGATGACGGCAAGCGAGATGGCCACGATAAAGTGGAAGGGCAGTGGTGTGCCCGTCGCGTGAAGCCAGGAAAATGCCAGCACGAGAACAAGAAGGGTGGCTGCCAGCATCAGCTGCATGAGCCGTACGAAGCGTCGTTTCGCCTCCGCCATGCGCTCTGCATGGGTGGCCTGTGTCTTTGATGGGATGGTCATCCCTTTTCATTCGGCCTGTTTTGGGTGACATTCAAGGCGGGAGAGCAAATGGGAGGAGCGGAGATGGGCATAGCAGCCATCCTGCAGGACAAGGGTTCCGAGGTCGTGACCGTCGGGCCCGACTCAAGCATTTCGGAAATCATCGCCGAACTGACGGCGCGGCGCATTGGGGCCGTGCTGGTTATGACAGGCGAGTCGGTTGTGGGCGTGGTGTCGGAGCGTGACGTCGTTCGCGGGCTCGCCGCGCATCGCGGCGACGTGCTCTCGCTGAAGGCGAAGGAGATCATGACGGCGCCGGTCATCACCATAAGCCCCGCAGATTCGGTTCCGCATGCCATGGAATTGATGACCGGACGGCGGATTCGGCATCTTCCGGTCATGGAATCGGGTCGTCTCGTGGGCCTCGTATCCATCGGTGATCTCGTGAAGCGCCGAATCGAGGAAGTGGAGCAGGAAGCTTCCGCCTTGAAGGATTATATATCCGCCGGTTGAAACTTTGCGGAAATTGCGTATAAAGAAGCTTCGACGACGTTTCCGCGCAAAATGCAAAAAAACGCAAGGATGCCGGAAAATAGCTGTTGACGGTTCGGGGCTGCACCGCCATATGCCGCCTCCGCAGTCGACGCCGACTTCGGAGCTTCTCCGGAAGCCCTGAAGAAAGCGCCGGATCCCGACAGACCGGAAGGTTTGTCCTGGTGTCAGCCGATACCGGGAAGGGATTTCTGCCCCGCTTTTTCTCATTGTTGGTTTATATGAAGGGACATGTGGACGGCGGTGCCACGA
>CAYMZC010000113.1:0-8420 GCA_964394815.1 uncultured Sandaracinobacter sp.
CCTGCGGGCATGGTGCCGCGTTGCAGCCCGGAACCGCGAATGGCGAAGCGGGGGTGGTCGACGCCGCCGAACACCGGTTCCACCAGCACGCCCGGGGCCGAGCGGAATAGATCCTTCAGGGTGGAAAGCCGGCCGTCGCGGGTCGGCTCCAGGGCGGACAGCGCCGGATCATCGGACGATGCCCGCCCAATGACGACAATCGTCTCGATGGGGGGCGGCGCATCCGCCGCAAGGGCAGGTGCCGCAAGAGCAGAAGCCGATGCGAGAAGGGTGGAAGAGGCAAACGCGCGGACGCGCGCGGCACGAACTGTGCTGGGCATGAAAATATCTTTCCGTCAGGACTTTGGGGCAGGCCGTGCCTGCCGCCGGTTGCCGCCCGCTGCCGGTCGGCGAAATGCGAAGGCCGCCCGCTGCCGGGCGGCGAAGCGCAGAGGTGAGGATCAGCCCCGCGCGGGTGGCGCCTGAGACGGAGGGGTGAGCCAGCCGCGCGCCACGAGCGCGCGGACGGGCGCCTCGACACCGGCCCATGTGGCAAGGACCGGGATGGCGTGGGGCAGCCACAGGGGCAGGCGCGGCAGAATGGACGGACCACCCAGCCCGGCAAAGGCGCAGGGCGGATGGGCGGATTCATCCGGCGTGCCGGCCGGGTTTCCGAACGGGCCCTCGCCATCGGGCAGGGCCTGCAGCCCGGCGGCCGAACAGACCACCAGGGTCATGCCATCCGGCGAAAGCGCCGGCATCCAGCCGGCGGGCAACAGGGCGCGCAGCAACAGCAGCAGCCCGGCAAGCGCAAGCAAAGCCTGCGAGCCCGCCGATGCGCTGGAGGCGCCCATCATCCGCATGACCGGGAGCCTCAGTCCCGCCCGGCGACCATGCGCTTCACGGTGTAGGACAGAACCAGCTCTTCCTGCTGGTTGTAGACCTTCACCTCGGACGCGACGACGGCGCGGTTGCCCTTCGAGGTGGGCTTGATGTCGGTGATGTCGAGCACGGCCCAGACGCTGTCGCCGACTCGCACCGGCGCATGGGCCTTCAGATTCACTTCCAGCAGGGCAAGGCCGACACCCTGAATCACCGTCTGGAACAGCATGCCCTCGACAAGGCACTGGGTGAGGGCCGCCGGCACGAGGCGGCCGGGAATGGCGGCGCCGGGATAGCTGGCGTCGATGAAGATCGCCTCGAGCATGCCCGTCACGCCGATGAAGTTGACGAGATCGCTTTCGGTGATGGTGCGGCGCAGGGTGCGGCCGACGATGCCGGTCTTCAGATCCTGCCACACCGGGCCCTTGCCCATCACGGGCAGTGTCTCGAACAGCGATTGGCTCATCATCGTCTCCGTCAGGTGGCTGGCTCAGTTGCTGGCGGCGGCATCCTGCACGCCGGGTTCCAGCCTTTCGCGCAGGAAATCGGCGGTCGTGGCGTCTTCCCGGCCCTTGGCCGCCCAGTCGAGACGGGCCTTTCCAAGAACCATTGCCCAGTAGCTGTCGCTGCCATGGGCCAGCTGCCACCCCTTGAGGGCGCGCACCCAGAGTTGCAAGTCATATTCGAGGGTTGCGCCGATGGCGCCGTGCAGCTGGTGGGCCATGGCGGCGACACGGTGCGCCGCTTCTCCGGCGCGCAGCTTCGCCACGGCGCTGCGGGCGGGATCGAAGCCGGGGCCGGCCAGCCCGATGAAGGCCGCCATGCGCGCGGCCGCGACATCCTCCGCCATCACGGCAAGCTGCTGTTGCAAGGCCTGGAAGGCCGAAAGCGGCCGGCCGAACTGCTGGCGCGTCGTCACATGGGCCATGGTGATGTCGAGCACGCGGCGGCAGGCGCCGGCCATGCGCGCCGCCGTCAGGGCCGCATTGGCGGCAAGGGCGTCCGGCCCTTCCAGACCGGCCGGCCGGTCAAGGGCAACCGCCTCGCCATGCCACAGGCGGGCAACGGCGGTTTCCGCCCAGTCCACGGGCAGAAGATATTCCCCGCAGGCGATCACCAGCGGCGCGAAGGCCGGCAGCGACAGGCCCGCACCACCTTCGGCTTCGGGCCGCAGGATATCGATGAAGCCCGATTGCACCAGCTCCTGCCAGACAGGCGGAACAGCGCCGTTCGCGGCTTCGGCGGCGCGCACGGCCGCCGGTGTGGAATGCGCCTCGAGCAGGCGGCGGAAGACATCCTCGAACATCAGCGAAGCCCCATGCCACGCGCGATCATGCCGCGCAGGATCTCGCGGGTTCCCCCGCGCAGCGAAAACACAGGCGACATGTGCCAGATGAAGCGCAGCGTGCGCAGCAGTTCCGGGTCGGCCGGTCGGTCGGGGTCGGCCGCGATGCGGTCGGCGAGCGCCGCCGGAATCGCCTGTTCAAGCTCTGTGCCAAGATCCTTCAGCAGGGCCGCTTCCACCACGGGGGACTTGCCCTCGGCAAGCCGCGTGGTGATGGCGGCCGACATGCCGCGCAGCGCCGCCAGCCGGGCGGTGAAGCGGCCGAGAAGCTCGGTGTCGCGCGGGTCGGGCGCTTCTCCCAGGCCCCTGGCCCAGGTGTCGAGCAGAACCAGCGAGGAATAGATGCGCTCCGGGCCGGAGCGTTCGAAGGCAAGCTCGGCGTTCACCTGCGCCCAGCCATTGCCTTCCTCGCCCACCAGCCGGTCATCGGGCAGGAAGACATTGTCGAAATGCACTTCGGAAAATTCGGCCTCTCCCGTCAGCAGGGTGATGGGTCTGACCGTCACGCCCGGCGCCTTCAGGTCCACCAGCACCTGTGACAGGCCCTTCTGCCGGTCCTCGCTCGTGCCCGAAGTGCGGACAAGGGCGATCATCCAGTCGGCATTGTGGGCATAGGTGGTCCAGATCTTCTGGCCATTGAGCCGCCAGCCGCCGTCCACCTTCTCGGCGCGGCTGCGCACGCTGGCGAGATCGGAGCCGCTGTTGGGTTCCGACATGCCGATGCAGAAGAAGATTTCCGACCGGCAGATACGCGGGATGAAGGCCTGCTGCTGCGCCTTCGTGCCGAACTTCAGCAAAAGCGGCGCCGATTGCCTGTCCCCGATCCAGTGGGCGGCGATGGGCGCGCCGGCCGCCAGCAACTCCTCCACCACCACGAAGCGGTGGAAGGGCGAAAGCCCGCGGCCGCCCAGCGATTCGGGCATGGTGAGGCCGATCCAGCCGCGGCTGGAAAGCTTGCGGCTGAACGCCGCGTCCCAGGCGGACCATGTCCGCACCCGGTCGCTTGGTGGCCGGCCGGCCAGCGCGTCGGCAAGAAACGCCTTGAGCTCGGCGCGCATCGCCTCGGCATCGGCCGGAATGCGCGCGGGCTCGAAACTCTGCATCAGGCCGTCCAGCTGCACCGGCTTCTCCCTGTCTGCCTGCCGGACCATCCCGCCGGCAGGCGCTGGCATAACGGCAAGGCCGGGGCCTGTCACCCCGCAGCCCCCGGGGGTGCGCCCTATTGGCGCTGCCGGGGCGGGCCGAAGGGGGCGGGCCGAAGGGGGCGGGCCACCCGGACGCTCAGGACTATCCGGGCGATCAGGGCGAAATGCCGAGGAATTCATCCTTCAATATGTGCGCGACGATATGCTCGGCCGCCGCCTCGGCGCTCATCGCCCGCGTGTCGATGCGGATCTCGGGCGCTTCCGGCGGCTCATAGGGGCTGTCGATGCCGGTGAAGTTGCGGATTTCGCCTGCCCGCGCGCGGGCATACAGGCCCTTCACGTCGCGCCGCTCGGCATCCTCGATCGGGGTGTCGATGAAGATCTCGACGAATTCGTCCGCCTCCATCAAGGCACGCGCCATGCGGCGCTCCGCCCGGAAGGGGGAGATGAAGGCAGTGAGCACGATCAGGCCCGCATCCACCATCAGCTTGCCCACTTCGGCAATGCGGCGGATATTCTCCACCCGGTCCGCCTCGGTGAAGCCGAGGTCGCGGTTCAGGCCATGGCGCACATTGTCCCCATCCAGCAGATAGGTGCGCCGGCCCATCGCCGTCAGCTTCTTTTCGACCAGATTGGCGATGGTGGACTTGCCCGCCCCCGACAGGCCGGTGAACCACAGCAGCATGGGCTTCTGCCCGTTCATCGCCGCCCGGGTCGCCTTCGAGATGTCGAGCGTCTGCCACTGGATGGTGCTCGCCCGCGTGAGCGCGTGGCGCACCGTGCCGGCGCCGGCGGTGGCGTTGGTCAGCCGGTCGATGAGGATGAAGCCGCCTGTCGGCCGGCAGCTTTCATAGGGGTCGAAGGCAACCGGCCGGTCGAGCGCCAGCGTCACGACCGCCATGTCGTTCAGGCCCAGCGATTTCGCCGGCTGCGGCTGCAGGCTGTTCACGTCCACCCGGTGCTTGATGGCGGTGACACTGGCGCCCACGGTGCGGGTGCCGATCTTCAGCCAGTAGGGCCGGCCCGGGAAAAGCGGGGCATCGTCCATCCAGATGAGGGTCGCCTCGAACTGGTCGCTGGCTTCTGCGGGGTGGTCGGCGGCGGCGATCACATCGCCCCGGCTCACGTCCACGTCGTCCGCAAGCTCCACGGTGATGCTTTCCCCGGCAACCGCTGCATCCGCCGTGCCGCCGGCGCCATGGATCGCCGCGATCCGCGTCTGCCGGCCCGAAGGCAGCACCGTCACCGCATCGCCCCTATTGAGCACGCCCGCCGCCAACTGGCCGGCAAAGCCGCGGAAACCGGAATCGGGGCGGTTGACCCACTGCACCGGCAGGCGGGCGGGCAGGTCCGGATTGGCCAGCGTGTCGGTGCGCGCGCTTTCCAGCGCTTCCACCAGCGTCGGCCCGCGATACCAGGGCATGTGCGGGTCGGGGTGGGCGACATTGCCGCCCGATGGCGCAACCAGCGGGATCGCTGCCACATCCTCCAGCCCGAGTTCGCGTGCAAAGGCCTGGAAGGCGTTGGCGATTTCGCGGAAGCGCAGTTCGGAATGGCCGACAAGATCCATCTTGTTCACCGCCAGCACCAGCTGCCGGATCCCCAGCAGGCTGACGATATGGGCATGGCGGCGCGTCTGCGGCATCAGCCCGCGGGAGGCGTCAACCAGCAGCACGGCAAGATCGGCGGTCGAGGCGCCGGTCGCCATGTTGCGGGTATATTGTTCATGGCCCGGGCAGTCGGCGACGATGTAGCGCCGCCTGGGCGAAGCGAAGAAGCGATAGGCGACATCGATGGTGATGCCCTGCTCGCGCTCGGCCGAAAGGCCATCGACGAGCAGCGCGAAATCCAGCTCTTCGCCGCGCGTGCCATGCCGCGCGCTGTCGGCGGCCAGCGCTTCCAGCTGGTCGTCCACCAGGGCCTGGCTGTCGTGCAGCAGGCGGCCGATCAGCGTGGACTTGCCATCATCGACACTGCCGCAGGTGATGAACCGCAGCAGCGGCATGCCGGCGCGCCGGTCGAGAAAGTCCGCCACCTCGCCGGCCGAAAGCAGGCGGGCGTCCGTATCGGGCGTTGCCGTCATCAGAAATAGCCCTCCGCCTTCTTCCGCTCCATCGAGGCGGACTGGTCATGATCCACCATGCGGCCGGCACGTTCGGACCCGCGCGCGCCCAGCACTTCGGCGATCATGGAATCGAGCGTGTCCGCCCGGCTTTCGAGCGCGCCCGAAAGCGGCCAGCAGCCCAGCGTGCGGAAGCGCACCATGCGCTCGACCGGCTTTTCGCCGGGCCGCAACTGCATACGCGCGGCATCGTCCACCACGATGATCTGGCCGTCACGCTCAACCACCGGGCGGGGCGCGGCGAGATAGAGCGGCACCAGCGGCACGGATTCGAGGCGGATATAGTCCCAGATGTCGATTTCGGTCCAGTTTGAGAGCGGGAAGACCCGCATGCTTTCGCCCGGGTTCAGCCGCCCGTTGTAGAGCGACCAGAGTTCCGGCCGCTGGGCCTTTGGTTCCCAGGCGTGGCGGGCGTTGCGGAAGGAAAAGACACGCTCCTTGGCGCGGGCCTTTTCCTCGTCGCGGCGGCCGCCGCCGAAGGCCGCGTCGAAGCCGTGCTGCGTCAAGGCCGCCTTCAGCGGCTCCGTCAGCATCAGCCTCGTATATTCCGGTGTCGGCGTCGCGAAGGGGTCGATCCCGGCGGCGGCGGCCTCGTCATTGTGGGCGACGATCAGCTCCAGCCCGTGATCGGCGACCATCCTGTCGCGGTGGGCGAGCATAGCGGCGAAATCCCAGCCGCTGGCCACGTGCAGGAAGGGAAAGGGCGGGGGCGCCGGGTAAAAGGCCTTGAGCGCGAGATGCAGCATCACGCTCGAATCCTTGCCGATCGAATAGAGAAAGACGGGGTTGCGCG
Organism: uncultured Sandaracinobacter sp.; assembly: GCA_964394815.1. GTDB lineage: Bacteria > Pseudomonadota > Alphaproteobacteria > Sphingomonadales > Sphingomonadaceae > Sandaracinobacteroides. The sequence goes on from CAYMZC010000113.1 coordinate 6,267, forward strand.
CCTCCGCGACGGTCTCGCGGAAGATGTGGATGGCCTCGGCCTCCAGGCGCTTCAGGTGGGAGAGGCGCCCGGCCAGCGGGGCGGGCGCCTCATGCCCGGCAAGGGAAAGGGATTCGGATGTCATGGCCGCACGATGTCGGCGCGAACGCGACAAGGGTAAAGAAAGATGTTCTAGGCGTGGCCAAAGCCGCGCCCGTCACGCTTCAGCCCTCGACCGGCCAGAGGGCGACCGCAGCCCGCCGCAGGGCCGCCTTCGCCTCGGCGACGGTCAGGCCCTGGGTCTCGCGAAGGCGAAGCCAGGTTTCCATCGAAAGCAGGGCGCACATCAGCTCGAAGAGCTGGCGGTCGGATACCAGTTGCGCCGGAAGCGTCACGGCAAGCAGGTCCCGGCTCATCGTGACGAGGCGACGCCCCTGGGACGCCATGGTCTTGTTGCGATGGCGGTGCAGCGTCATGGTCACGAAATAAGGGGCGATGGCCTCAAACAGCATGGCGCGCTGGTCCAGCGTTTCGTCCAGCAGGGCCGGCCAGGTGCGGGCCACCATCGGCTGGTCGAGCATGGGGGCCACGCGCTCGAAGAGGATTTCGACAATCTCCATGTAGAGATTGTCCATTTCCTCGAAATGGCGGAACACGGTGCGCAGGCTGACTTCGGCGCGCGCCGCCACGGCCTCGGCCGTCGGCGCATACAGCCCGCTTTCCACCAGCTCCATCATGGCGGCGATGATCCGGCGACGACTGTCGGCGGACCGCTCACGGCGGCCATCGAGCTTGGTTTCGGTCTGCGGAAGGATTTCGTCAGGCGCGACCGCCATTTTTCCCGCCTCATTCTGACGGGCTTGTAAGGAAGTGCTCATGGCGAACTGTTAAGGCAGTCGGACAGGCATGAAAAGCCGAAATGCGATGAACGGGACACAGTTTAAGGCTGTTGCGGTGCGCCAGACGCCGCAAATCCCGGATTTCCGGCCGGAATTGTGCCGGAATCTTGTCTGTCGGCGCGAAACGGAAAATGGCGGCCACAAGCACTTTCTGCCAGAACCGCATCCTCTTCTGTCCTACACATGCCAATATGGTTATTTTTGCACCATGAACAGGACATCAATGCCTTCCCGGCCCCGCCGCCCGCGCCTTCGTGGCGCAAAAGCCCGCCTGCTGGTTTCAGGCGCGATCTTTCCCATGCTCGACGTGGCCGACCCCCCGGGCCAGGAAGCCCCGGCCCCGGCAGGACTGAGCGCCGGCCAGCGCATCGGCTTCCTGTCAGCCCTGCTGGAGGCGCAGAGCTTTTCCGAAGCCTGCCGCCGCACCGGGCTGGGCCGGGGCGACGTGCTGGCCGCCCGCGCCCGCGATGCGCTCTTCGCTGCGGAGTGGGACCGGCTGATCGAGACCCGCCTCGCCCATCTCGAGACATTGCTGATCGACAAGGCCATCGCCGGCCTCGGCGTCGAACGCCCCGGCGAAGCCGGAGACCAGGGTGACAAATTCCATGTCGCGCTTGGCCAGTGGATCCTGGCCGAACGGCGCGGCCCGAAGGCAAGAAGCGCCCGCGCCGAACCCGCCGGCGATGCCGCCGCCGGAAAGCCCGCACCTCAGCCAGCGCCGCATGGCGAAGACCCGGAGGATCTCGCCAGGGTCGAAGCGCTCATCGCGCAAACGGAAGCGCGCATCGCGGCAGCCGAAGCCGCCATCGCGCAGGCAGGCGGCCCGGCCCCGCGCTGACAGACAAGTGCTGGCGAAGGGGCGACGAAAAGCGGGAAGCGCCCCCCTCAGGATGGCCGGATGTCGAGGTCGCGGATCATGTCGTAGAGCGTCGGCCGGCTGATCCCCAGGGTTTTTGCGGCCTGGCTGATGCTGCCGCCCGACGCCGTAAGCGCCGCCGTCACCACCCGCCGGTCCGAGGCCATGCGTGATTCCCGCAACGTCATCAACGCGGCTTCCGGGCTGTCGGCCAGGTCGAGATCGGCCGGCGTGATGGCATTGCCATCGGCCATGATCACCGCGCGCTTCATGCGGTTTTCCAGTTCGCGCACATTGCCCGGCCAGCTGTGCAGGTTGATGGCGGCAAGCGCACCCGGTCCGATGCGGGTGGGCGCGCCGGGCCGCTCGCCGGCGTATGTCTTGAGGAAATGGCTGGCCAGAAGCGCTGCATCCCCCGTC
>CAYMZC010000114.1:0-8258 GCA_964394815.1 uncultured Sandaracinobacter sp.
AGCCCGGTCATCAGGCCGAGGATCCGGCCCGAATGGCCGCGCACCAGTTCGGCGGCATCGGGGTTGCGCTTCTGCGGCATGATCGACGAGCCGGTCGACCACTGGTCGGGCAGCTTCACCCAGCCGAAGGGCTGGCTTGCCCACAGGATCACTTCCTCGGCCAGCCGCGACAGGTGCAGGGCGCACTGGGTGGCCGATGTCAGATATTCGATGGCGAAATCCCGGTCCGAGACGCTGTCGAGCGAATTGTCCGTCGGGCCGTCGAAGCCGAGCGCCTGCGCGGTTGCGGCCCGGTCCACCGGAAAGCCGGTGCCGGCAAGCGCCGCCGAGCCCAGCGGGCACTGGTTCAGCCTGGCGCGGGCATCGCGGAAGCGGCCGAAGTCGCGCTTCAGCATCTCCACATAGGCCATCAGATGGTGGCCGAGCGTCACGGGCTGGGCCACCTGCAGGTGGGTGAAGCCCGGCATGACGGTTGCATGATGCTCTTCGGCGCGGCGGGCAAGCACGCCGGCAAGCGCGCGGATGGCGGCGAGGTGTCCGTCGATCGCGTCGCGCACCCAGAGGCGGACATCGGTGGCCACCTGATCGTTGCGGCTGCGCGCGGTGTGCAGCCGCCCGGCATCCGGCCCCAGCCGCCCGGCCAGCGCGGTTTCCACGGTCATGTGGATGTCTTCCAGCGCGATATCGACGGGAACGCCATTGGCGTCATAATCACCCTCGATCTGGCGCAGGCCTTCGGCGATGCGGCCGGCGGCTGTCTGGTCGATGATGCCGCGCGCGCCCAGCATCTGCACATGCGCCAGGCTGCCGCGGATGTCCTGGCGCCACAGCCGCTTGTCGAAGGGGATGGAGGCATTTATCTCTGCCATGACGGCCGCCGGGCCACCTTCGAACCGGCCGCCCCAAAGCGCATTGGCGCCTGCCTGTGCGTCATCCTTTTCGCCGGAGCCTGCCATGACGCGCCTTATCCTCCCTGGCCTTGTTGTCCTGCTGGCGGCGTGCCAGCAACAGGAAGCCCCTAAGGCCGAACCGTCCGCGCTGCAAGGCGAGGCCACCCCTGCGGAAGCCGCCGCAACCCCTGCCAGCACCGCCGGTTTCGACACCGCGCACGCCGGCACGCCGGCGCCGGCCCTCGCGCTCGAAACCGGGCCGGACGGCCGCACGGAGACCATCGCCGACATACTGAAGGCGAACCCCGGCCAGAAGCTTCTGGTGAACCTGTGGGCGACATGGTGCGCCCCCTGCCTGAAGGAACTGCCGACGCTCGATGCACTGGCGGCGGATACGAAGGGTGTGCTGCTTGTCGTGCCCGTGAGCCAGGACATGGAGGGCTGGCGCAAGGTGTCCGCCGCCTTCACGCCGGCGCTTTACCCCAATCTGTCCACGCGGGTGGAAAGCGGCATGCAGTTCGGCTTCCAGCTCAAGGCAAAGGGCCTGCCGCTCACCATCCTCTATGGCCCGGATGGGCGCGAGATCTGGCGCTATGCCGGCGACCGGGACTGGAACAGCCCGGATGCGCGCGCGAAGATGGGGCTGCCTGCCTAGGGCCCGCCACCCGGCTCAGTTCATCAGCCCGAGCACCAGGAAACCGCCGACAAGCGCCGCGCCGAACAAAAGGCTGAGCAGGTTGAAGTGGCGGTCGATGAGGCGCTGCATCGGCTCGCCCCATTTCCACAGCAGCGCCGCCACCAGGAAGAAGCGCGCCGCGCGGGAGACGAGGGCTGCCGCGATCAGGACCGGAAGCGGCATGGCTGTCGCACCTGCGGCAATGGTGATCACCTTGAAGGGCAGCGGCGTGAAGCCCGCCAGGAAGACGATGACCCAGCCATTTTCGTTGAAATCGGCGGCGAAGCTTTCGAACTTGGCGCCCGCGCCATAGAATTCGAGAATGGCGCGGCCTGCCGTCTCGAACAGGAAGAGGCCGATGGCATAGCCCAGTAGCGCGCCGACGACGGATGCCAGCGTGCAGATGAGGGCATAGCGGAAGGCGCGTTCGGGCCGGGCAAGGCACATGGGCGCCAGCAGCACATCGGGCGGAATGGGAAAGAAGCTCGCCTCGACGAAGCTGATTCCCGCCAGCCAGCGCTCGGCATGGGGGTGGCGGCACCGGGAAAGCGTCCAGTGATAGAGGCGTTTGAGCATGGCATGCGCCTATCAGGTCATGCGGCCGGGCGCCATGGCCGAAAGGCGTTAACGGCGCCGCTTTCCTGCCGTCCTGCGGAACGGGCGCGCGCATGGCGCGCCCGTCATCAACTCCATCAGCGCGACCCGGCGGCGCGGGCTTCCTCGAACAGGTCGTTGGCCCGGTTCCAGTTCACCACCTTCCACCAGTTGGAAAGATAGTCCCCCCGGCGGTTGCGGTAGCCGAGGTAATAGGCATGTTCCCAGACATCGTTCGCGAGGATCGGCCGGCCCTTCACGGGGGCGAGATCCATCAGCGGATTGTCCTGGTTGGGGGTGGCGGTGATGGCGAGCTTGCCGTCATCCTTGAGGATGAGCCATGCCCAGCCCGAGCCGAACTGTGCAAGGCCCGCCTGCTGGAAGGCCTGGCGGAAGGCGTCGAGGCTGCCCCACTGCCCCTCGATCGCGGCCAGAAGGGCCGGCGACGGCGTGCCGCCCTGGCCCTCCGGGGCCATCAGTGTCCAGAAAAGGCGATGGTTCCAGTGGCCGCCGCCATTGTCCCGCACGGCCTTGGGGAGGGTTGAAACACGGGCGAGCAGATCCTCGAGCGACAGGCCGGCAAGCGCCGGATCGGCGGCAACCGCCTTGTTCAGATTGTCCACATAGGCCTTGTGGTGGCGGCCATGGTGCAGTTCCATCGTCTCCCGGTCGATCACCGGGGCAAGGGCGTCATGCGCATAGGGCAGCGGATCGAGTGCAAAGGCTGCGGCCTTTTCGGCTGCCGGTTTTCCGGTTGCGTCTTTTCCGGTTTCGGGGACCGCCAGCGCCGGCTGGGCGATGGCGGCAAGAAGCAGGGCGGCGGCAAGCGATTTCAGCATCCATGGTCTCCCTCGGGCGGCGGCGCGGCTTATGGGCGCCTGATCTCGTAGGCAGGATCTAGGATTGACGGGCTTGCGCGGCAACCGGTGACACCGCCGGCTGCGGCAGGCCGCGCACGTCACGGGGCCGTACGATGCCCTTCAATGCGATTTTTCCGCGGCTGGCCGGCTGCGGCAGCCTATTCGATCGCGCCGACGCGGTCGCCCTTGTTCACCACCGCATCCCCATCCACTTCGATCCTCAGCGTGCCTGAAGCGGGGGCTTCCAGTTCCAGCGTCACCTTTTCCACCTGAAGCTCGGCAATAAGCTCGCCCTGCTCGACACGGGCGCCATCGGGCTTCAGCCAGATCAGGCTGGCCCCGGTCCGGTCGTCTTCGTCCCAGAGGTCCTGTGGAATGCTGACTGCCTTGCCGCTGACTGCCTTGCCGCTGACTGCCTTGCCGCTGACTGCCTTGACCATGCCGACCCGATCCTTTTTCCTGCCCTTAAGCCGCGCCCCGATGCCGGGCCATGAACCCTAGACGCTGCGCGGCACCGGGCCTGCCTGTTGCTTCTAAGAGAGTGCCCGCCACAGGATGGCCCGCGAGCAGGCGAACCTCGCCTGCAACATTGGCTGGAACGGCGCCTCGGAAAGTGCAGTCTGCGCCCAAGGGCCGGGCCGGTGGCGAAAGGCACCTCCCGGACGGCGCGAAAATGCTCTACCCCCTCGGGCATGACAGCGGATGCAATCCTTGACCTTCTGGTTATCGGCGGTGGTGTCAACGGCGCGGGCATCGCGCGGGATGCGGCAGGACGCGGCCTGACGGTGGCGCTTCTGGAATCAGGCGATCTTGCCGGGGCGACATCCTCGGCATCGACCAAGCTTGTCCATGGCGGGCTTCGCTATCTGGAGTTCATGGAATTCGGGCTGGTGCGCAAGGCGCTGATGGAGCGCGAGGTGATTCTCTCCATGGCGCCGCACATCAGCTGGCCCATGGCCTTTCTGCTGCCGCACGAGCCGCATGTGCGCCCGGCCTGGATGCTGCGGGCCGGGCTTTTCCTTTACGATCATCTTGCCCGCCGCCGCGAGGTGCCCGGCTCGGGCCGGGTGAATCTGCGCATGGACCCGGCCGGCCCGGCCTTTGCCCGCCATCTTCAAACGGCGTTCCGATACTGGGATGGCTGGGTGGATGATTCGCGGCTGGTGGTGCTGAATGCGCGTGACGCCGCCGATCACGGCGCGGCCATCCACACGCGCGAGGCGGTTGCATCGGCGCGGCGCACGGATTTCGGCTGGGCGGTCGAAACCGCATCGGGGCGGTCGCTGGCCTGCCGGCACATCGTGAACGCGGCCGGGCCATGGGCCGAACGGGTCGCCCGCGAGACGCTCGGCCTCGATGACGCGCCGCGCCTCAGGCTGGTGCAGGGCGGGCACATTGTCACCCGCAAGGTGAACCGCACGGCGGATGCCTGGATGCTGCAGCAACCCGACGGGCGGATCATCTTCGTCATCCCCTATGAGGGGGAATGGTCCCTGATCGGCACGACGGAAACCCCGGTCGACGACCCGGCCGCCCACAGCCTGACCGGTGACGAGGAAGCCTATCTGCTGGAGGCCGTGAACCGCAGCATCGCCCGACCGCTGAAGCCGGAGGACATCGTCCACCGCTTTGCCGGCGTGCGCCCGCTGGTGCTGGAGGAAGGCAAGGGCGCGCGTGAGACGACGCGGGACTGGCGGCTCGTCCGTCATGGCGCGGGCGCGGCGACGACGGTGGTGGGCGGCAAGATCACCACCTATCGCCGGCTGGCCGAAGCCGTGCTCGACCCGCTGTTTCCCGGAACCCGGCGCTGGACGAAGGATGCCCCGCTGCCCGGCGGCGACATTCCGCGAAGCAGCGGGCAGACGGCGCAGCAGGCGTTCGAAGCCTGGCGCGCCGATCTGGCGGCGCGCCATGGCCTTTACGACCCGGCGATCGTGGCGCGCATGGCGCGGCTTTACGGAACGCTTGCCGAGCCGCTTCTGGCAGGCGGGCTGGGGCGCAATTTCGGCGGAATGTTCGAAGCGGAGCTGGCCCATATGCGCGACCGGGAATGGGCGCGCACCGCCGAGGACGCGCTGTGGCGGCGCAGCAAGATGGGCCTGCGGCTCTCGCAAGAGGAGCGGGCCGGCGTGGAAGCCTTTTTCGGCGGCTGAAGTGGCGCGCTCCCGGCGCCGCTGCAAAGGCTCAGGGGTAAAGGAGCGTCAGTGTCCAGCCGCCTTCCGCAGACCGCGTGAAACGTTCGCGGTGATGCTGGCGACCGGGCCTGTCTTCCCAGAATTCGATCCAGTCCGGGCTCAGCCGGTAGCCGCCCCAGTGCGGGGGCCTTGGAACCGTGCCCGGATATTCGCGCGCCATGTCGCCGATCCGCGCCTCGAAGGTGGTGCGGGCATCGAGCGGCCGCGATTGCAGCGAGGCCCATGCCGAAAGCTGGCTCTCGCGCGGGCGGCTGGCGAAATATTCGTCGCTTTCCAGCTCCGTCACATGGGCGACCGGCCCCGAGATCCGCACCTGCCGCCTGAGCGATTTCCAGTGGAAATCAAGGGCGGCGTGCGGCCTGTGCTCGAGCTGGTGGCCCTTGGCGCTGGCGCGGTTGGTGTAGAAGGTGAAGCCGCGCGCATCGAAGCCCTTCATCAGCACGATCCGCACATCCGGGCGTGGGTCTGGCCCCTCCATGTCCACGGTGGCAAGCGCACAGGCGTTGGGATCATTCACCTCGCTGGCTTGTGCCAGGGCGAACCAGTCGGCAAACTGCTGGAACGGATCGGTCATGGCCAATGGCTAGGCCGGGTTGCGAGGGCTTGCAATGCCTGCCTTCGTCACATGCCGCCGGCAGGGATGCGCCTTGCCGGGATGTGATCGCCGTTCTATATGAATGTGACTTTTGTGCAACAGGTGGTGTGACCGTTCAGCCCATGGCAGATCTCTATTCCGTACTGGGTGTTCCGAAGGCGGCCGATGCCGCAGCCATCAAGCGCGCCTATCGCAAGCTCGCCAAGGAACTTCACCCCGACCAGAACAAGGACAACCCCAAGGCCGCCGAGCGTTTCAAGCAGGTGACGGCCGCCTATGAAATCCTCTCCGACAAGGAGAAGCGCGGCCAGTATGACCGCGGCGAGATCGACGATCAGGGCAACCCCCGCATGTATGGCGGCTTTGGCGGTCAGGCTGGCGGAAGGCCCGGTGGCGGTTTCGGTGGCGGCTTTGGCGGTGCCGGGCGGCCCGATGTCGAGTTCGATTTCGGCGGCGATCCTTCCGATCTCTTCTCCGAGCTTTTCGGCCGTACCGGGCGCGGCGGTTTCCGCGCGCCACCACGCCGGGGGGCGGATGTCGCCTATCGCCTGTCCGTTCCCTTCGTGGATGCAGCGCTTGCCCGGCCGCGCCGGCTGAAGCTCGCCAACGGCAAGACGATCGACCTCGCCATTCCCAAGGGGGTGGAGGACGGGCAGCAGTTGCGCCTGTCCGGCCAGGGGGAGGCAGGCCCTGCCGGCGCGGGCGATGCCATCGTCACGATTCTGGTCCAGCCTGATTCCCGTTTCACGCGCGAAGGGTTCGACATCCGCGCCGATATCCTCGTACCGCTCGCCATTGCAGTGCTCGGCGGCAAGCAGCGCGTGCCGACACCCGAGGCCGATGTGATGCTGACCATCGCGCCCGGCACCAGTTCGGGCAAGGTGATGCGGCTGAAGGGCAAGGGCTGGACGAGGAAGGACGGCAGCCGGGGCGACCTTCTGGCCCGGGTCATGGTGGAGGTGCCGGACGATCCGGAGCTGGCGGAGTATCTGCGTGGCCGTCAGGCCGGCTGAGACCGGGCAGGAGCCTGAAGACGGGGGCGGGCGGTGGCCCCCGGGGTGGAGGGTGCGCGCAGCGCGCGCCATGGCGCTGCCGCGAGCTGTCCTGTCCCGCGCGCTGTCCGATGGCCTGATCCATGCGGGCAATTTTGCCTATCTGTCGCTCGTCACGCTGTTGCCGCTCACCATCCTGCTCACGGCTGCTGCCGCCGCCTTCGGCCAGACGGAGGCGGGGCAGGCTGCGATTGCAGGGCTGCTGTATGCGCTGCCGCCACGAATCGCCGACGTCTTCGCCCCCGTGATCGACGATGTGGTCTCGGGGCGCACCGGCCGGCTGCTGTGGCTGGGCGGTCTGGTGGCTTTATGGACAGTCACCGGCCTCATCGAGACCATGCGCGACATCATCCACCGCGCCTTCCGCACGCCGCCCGCGCGGCACGCGCTCACCTATCGCCTGCATTCCATCTTTGGCCTGATGGTGGCGATGCTGCTGGTGATGGCGGCCTTTCTCTCGCAGGTGGCGCTGGTCGTCGCAGTGCGCAGCATGGAATTGATCCAGATGCTCAGCATGGAACTTCCCCCCTGGGTCGATCTCTCGCGCACCCTGCCGCCTTTCCTCGTCTTTCTTTCGCTGTGGGCGCTGATGAAGCTGCTGGCGCCTGCCGCCTTTCGCCGGGTGGCTGCATGGCCGGGCGCGCTCGTCACGACCCTGGTGTGGGCGGGCGGCACCTTTCTCATCGGGCCTGTCCTTGCCCGTTTCGATGGCATCAGCCTTACCTATGGCGCACTTTCGGGCGTGATGGTGGCGATGCTCTTCTTCTACGCGGTCGGTTTCGCGCTGGTCCTGGGGGCAGAGCTCAACGCAGCGCTGGCAAAGCGTGGTGCGCGCGCATAGAAGGGCGGCAATTCGCGGGAAGCGCACAGGATAAAGGAACTTCGAATGGCCGGACTGATGGCAGGCAAGCGCGGGCTTATCATGGGCGTGGCCAATGACCGTTCGCTGGCCTGGGGCATTGCCACGAAGCTTGCGGCCGAAGGCGCCGAGATTGCCTTCAGCTATCAGGGCGAATCACTGGAGAAGCGGGTTCGCCCGCTTGCCGAATCGCTGGGCGTGCCGCACCTGTTCGACTGCGACGTCGCCTCGGATGAAAGCATTGACTCCCTGTTCGAGGGGCTGGCGAAGATCTGGCCGACAATCGACTTCGTCGTCCACGCCATCGGCTTTTCCGACAAGAACGAACTGCGCGGCCGCTATGCCGAAACCAGCCGCGCGAACTTCGCCATGTCGATGGACATTTCCGTCTACAGCTTCACCGCTGTCGCCCGCCGGGCGGCCGCGATGATGCCCGATGGCGGCGCGATGCTGACTCTGACCTATTATGGCGCCGAAAAGGTGGTGCCCCATTACAATGTGATGGGCGTGGCGAAGGCGGCGCTGGAAGCCAGCGTC